>NZ_BPRL01000036.1:0-132892 GCF_045862635.1 Kitasatospora sp. NE20-6 | reverse complement strand
AGATGAGCACTCCCACCTCCTTGAGAGGGTAAGGCTCCCAGTAGACGACTGGGTTGATAGGCCGGATATGGAAGCCCTGTAAGGGGTGGAGTTGACCGGTACTAATAGGCCGAGGGCTTGTCCTCAGTTGCTCGCGTCCACTGTGTTGTTCTGAAACAACGACCCCCATCGCACCGGTGTTTCCGGTCCGCGGGTGGGTGGTGACAGTTTCATAGTGTTTCGGTGGTCATAGCGTGAGGGAAACGCCCGGTTACATTCCGAACCCGGAAGCTAAGCCTCGTAGCGCCGATGGTACTGCAGGGGGGACCCTGTGGGAGAGTAGGACGCCGCCGAACAATTCTTCGAGAGAAGCCCCCTCCCCTTTCCGGGAGGGGGCTTCTCTGCGTTTCCGGGACCGAGGGGGAGAAATGGTCGCAGGACGGCTGAGGGTGGTGGCGGTCCTGGCAGTTCCGGTGGTGGTCGCCACGGGTCTGGGAATCAGGGCGGTCTGCACCGGTGACGTCGCGAAGTACGCGGGCGACGCGCTCTACACCGTCCTCGTGTACACCGTGTGCGTCGCGGCGAACCCGCGGATGCGTCCACGGACGGTGGCCGGGCTCGCCGTGGGGTTCAGCTGGGCGGTGGAGTTCTTCCAGCTCACCGGGCTGTCGGCGGAGTGGTCGGTGCGGAGCGGGCTTGCGCGGCTGGTGCTGGGTTCCACCTTCAACGCTCCCGACCTGCTCTGGTACGTCGTCGGTGCCTGTGCCGGCTGGGCCGTGCACGGTCGGGCGGTACGCGGTCGGGCCGTACGCGGGTGGGCACTGTTCCGCGTCCGCTGACGCGCGCCCGGCGCCCCTGACGGGCCCCACGGCTCCCCCGCAACATCGTGGAATGCGGTGGACACCGGGAGCCGCCGGTGGGCAGGCTCGGCGGGTGCAGAACAGCGACTTCCTGGCGGTGTCACCGCGGACCACCTCGACCTCGGTCCTCCTGGCGGAGGCCGCGCAGCGGCGCGGGATGCCGGTCGAGGTGCTGCCGACCGTGCGCCGGGGGAGTGCGCACTACTACGGCGGTCCGCTGTACGTCGCGGACATGGTGGACGAGTTGGGCCTGGCACTGCTGGAGCCCACCGACGCGTGGCTGACCTCGCTGCCGGAGGCGTGCACCGGGCGCAGGATCAGGGCCTCGACGCTGGCCGAGGCGCGGCGGCTGGTGCGGCCGGCCTTCGTGAAGCCGCCGACCGACAAGGGTTTTCCCGCGGCCGTGTACGCGGACGGCAGCCGTCTCCCGGCACTGCCGGGCCTGCCCGCGGGCACGCCGGTGCAGATCGCCGAGGTGGTGTCCTGGGTGTCGGAGTTCCGGCTCTTCGTCCTGGACGGTGCCGTGGTGACCGGGAGCCGTTACGCGCGCCACGGCCGGCTCGACGTGGCACCTCTCGGGGACTGCTCGGAGGGTGCCGGAGCCGTGGCGTTCGCGGCGGAGCTGTTGGCGGCGCACCGCGACGGGCTGCCGAGCGCCGTCGTGCTGGACGTCGGCCGGCTGACCCGGGCGGACGATCCCACCGGCGCGGAGCGCTGGGCGGTCGTCGAGGCGAACATGCCCTGGTTCAGTCACTCCTACGCGAGCGCGCCGGACCGGGTGCTGGACGTGGTGCTCAGGTCGGCCGGCCCCCGGGACCGCCTGTCCGAGCGCGACCGCGCGTTCTGCCGTCACCTCTGAACGCGCCGGACCTGAACGCGCCGGACCTGAACGGTCCGGGGAGTCCCGGGATCCGCCCGCCGGGCTCCGTCGGAAACCGGCATGCGGAAACCGGTGGGCGGAAGCCGGCAGGCGGTGGGCAGTGGCGGTCGGCCGGTGGGCGCCTTTCAGCGTGCGGCGCGGCGCTCCGCCTTCTCGTTGGCCTCGGCCTCGTCGGCAGCCTCGGCCTCGGCCAGGGTGGGGGCGGTCCCGCCGAGGTGGCTGGGGAGCCACCAGGAGTCCTCGGGGCCGGCCGGGGTGCCCGGGTAGTCGCGCTGGGCGCGGTCGAGCATCTCCGTCATGGCGGCGCGCAGGCGGCGGGTGACCATGACGGGCTTGTCCTGCGGGGTGAGCTCGATGGGCTCGCCGATCATGATGGTGACCGGCACGTGGCGCTTGGTGAGGGTCTTCGGGCGGCCCTTGGTCCAGAGCTGCTGGGTGCCCCAGAGGATCACGGGCAGCAGCGGGGTGCCGGACTCGGCGGCCATGCGGGCGGCGCCGGTCTTGAACTTCTTCAGCGTGAAGGAGCGGCTGATGGTGGCCTCGGGGAAGACGCCGACGATCTCGCCGTCGCGCAGGGCCCCGACAGCGGCCTCGTAGGCGGGCTGGCCGTCGGCGCGGTCGACCGGGATGTGCTTCATGCCGCGCATCAGCGGGCCGGAGATGCGGTGCTTGAAGACGTCGTCCTTGGCCATGAACCGGGTGAGGCGGCGGCCGCCGCGCCAGGGGCCGAGGCCGGCGAAGATGAAGTCGAGGTAGCTGATGTGGTTGCTGACCAGGACGGCGCCGCCGGTGGCGGGCACGTGCTCCGCGCCGATGATCGAGATCCGCACGTCGAGGGCCTTGAACGCGGTCAATGCGGTGCGGATCACCGGCGGGTACACGAACTCAGCCACGGTCAGCCCTACTTGTCGTCGGGCCTGCTGCCCGGTCCGGCGGTACCCGGACTCGCGGGACCGGCCGGGAAGGGCGCGGCACGCCGCGACGGCCACGGGTGTTTCAGCCCGATGATCCCCCGAAGATGTGCCCGCTGTCACGCCGCGGGTCGGGCGGGGTCCGATTCGGCGGCGAGTTCTACGTCACGTGAGACCTGCATCTCACCGCCGGGACGGCCGCTCGTCGCGGGGTGTCCGTGGGCGACCACGCCGAGTCGTGGGCCCGGGCGCCGACGGGCGCCCCGCCGGACGCTCCGTCGGGGCGTACGGGGCGCCCGGGGCGTACGGGGCCGCCGAGGCGGGCCGTCCGTCCGGAGGGGGCCGTCAGGCCCCGGCGCCGAGCCGGGCGCCGCCGCGGCGCAGGAGCAGGTAGGCCTCGCAGCCGAGGCAGTAGCCGAACGCCGCGTTGAGGAAGGCCGCGGCGAGCGCCAGGGCGGTGGCGGTCAGGCCGAGCCAGTCCGCTCCGGCGAGGTAGCCGACGGTGCCGGTGAGGGCGAAGGCGAGGCCGACGCCCTGGGCGAAGCGCGGCGGCCGTTCGTCCTCGAGTTCGCGCGGCGGTGCGAGCCGCGGCCGGACGAGCGTGCGGTAGATCAGCCCGTACGGGGAGTGCTGCAGGCCGGCGAGGGCGCCGACGGCGAAGACGGCGGCCTGGACGGCGAGCAGCGCGCCGCTGCCGGTGACGAGGACGGCCGCCAGGACGACGGAGGTGAGGGATGCGGCGAAGCGGGGGCCGCGCGGGTCGACGAGGGCTGCGTTGGCGGACGGCACGGGGACTCCTGGGCGCTCGGTGGCTGGGCCGGCGTCGGCCGGCGGGTCGCTGGGGTGAGGGCGGGGTGTGTCAGCGACAGCGCGAGGCGGTGGCCCGGCACAGGTCGACGACGCGGCGGCTGGTGAGCCGGGGCGGTCGGCGGTGCGCGGAGTCCATGCGGCGATGGTAGGCGCCGCGGGGCGGCCGGTCGAGCCCCGGGGGAGGTGCAGCACACTGGGGGGATGACCGGGTTGGTGGTGTGTGTCGTGGTGCTGGTGCTGGCGAGTGCCTTCGGGCTGCTGCGGGCGCGCCGGGACGGGAGGCTGCGGGTGCGGGCGAAGGACGAGGCGGTGCGGCTGTCGGCGGCGGAGCTGGGCGGTGTGCTGGGGGAGCGCGCGACGCTGGTGCAGTTCTCCACGGCGTTCTGCCAGCCGTGCCGGGCGACCCGGCGGGTGCTGGCCGAGGTGTCGGGGATGGTGGACGGCGTGGCGCACGTGGAGCTCGACGCGGAGGCGGAGCTGGAGCTGGTGCGACGCCTGGACATCCTCCGCACGCCGACCGTGCTGGTGCTGGATGCCGCCGGCCGGGTGATCCGCCGGGCGTCCGGTCAGCCGCGCCGCGCGGACGTCATCGCGGCGCTGGGGGAGGCGGTCTGAGGACCGTTCCGAGGGGTGGCACGGGTTCGTCGGTCACGGTGGGTGTTGTCAAGACCTTCAATCTCACAGCGGATCTGCCGCCAGGTCAGGTGGTAGGGACCGCCGCCTGGGGCAGGATGGGCGCAGACGGTAGTGCAGCCGTCCCGGACGGCCCGCTCCGACAGGAGGCGCGCCGGTGCCGGGGGTGCTCGGCCGGGGCCTCGCGGCGCTAAGCTACCGGCCAGTAGTGACGGCTAAGCTACTGGCGAGTATGCTGCCAGGAAGTTCCGGACGGGCGCAGGAAAGACGCGGCCCGCGTGGGCTCCGGAGCACATGTTCCGCCCATCTGCACAGCCGCAGCCGCCGGACAGGACCAGTACAGGAGACAGGCCGTGAGCTTGAGGATCGTTGTCTGTGTGAAGTACGTGCCCGACGCGACCGGTGACCGTCGCTTCGCGGACGACACCACCACCGACCGGGAGGGCGTGGACGGCCTTCTCTCGGAGCTGGACGAGTACGGCGTGGAGCAGGCGCTCCGCATCGCCGAGGCTTCCGGCGACGCCGAGGTCACCGTGCTGACCGTCGGCCCGGACGACGCCAAGGACGCGCTGCGCAAGGCCCTGTCCATGGGCGCCGACAAGGCCGTCCACGTGAACGACGACGACATCCACGGCACCGACGTGATCGGCACCTCCGCGATCGTCGCCAAGGCCCTCGAGAAGACCGGCTACGACCTGGTCGTCTGCGGCATGGCCTCCACCGACGGCACCATGGGCGTGCTGCCGGCCCTGCTCGCCGAGCGCCTGGGCCTGCCGCAGCTCACCCTGCTCTCCGAGGTGTCGGTCGAGGGCGGCGTGGTCAAGGGCCGCCGCGACGGCGACACCGCGACCGAGCAGGTCGAGGCCGCGCTGCCCGCCGTCGTGTCGGTCACCGACCAGTCCGGCGAGGCCCGCTACCCGTCCTTCAAGGGCATCATGGCCGCGAAGAAGAAGCCGGTCACCGCGCTCGACCTGGACGACCTGGGCATCGACGCGGACGAGGTCGGCCTCGGCGGCTCCTGGACCAAGGTCGAGGACGTCACCGCCCGCCCGGCCCGCACCGCCGGCACCGTCGTCAAGGACGAGGGCGAGGGCGGCAAGCAGCTCGCCGCGTACCTCGCCGAGCAGAAGTTCATCTGACCCGCCGTCCGCGCATCCAACGATCGATCAGGAGCAAGAATCATGGCTGAGATCCTGGTTCTCGTGGACCACGCCGACGGTGTGGTCCGCAAGCCGGCCCTCGAACTGCTGACCCTGGCCCGCCGCATCGGCGAGCCCTCGGCGGTCGTCCTGGGCGCCGGCTCCGCCGCCGCCGACATCGCCGCCAAGGTCGCCGAGTACGGCGCGGTCAAGGTGTACGTCGCCGACGGCGCCGAGTTCGCCGACCAGCTCGTCGTGCCCAAGGTCGATGCGCTCGCGCAGATCGCCAAGGCCGGCGACGCCGCCGCGGTGCTCGTCACCTCCTCCGGCGAGGGCAAGGAGGTCGCCGCCCGCGTGGCGCTGCGCCTGGGCTCCGGCATCATCACCGACGCCGTCGACCTGGAGGCCGGTGCCTCCGGCCCGGTCGCCACCCAGTCGGTGTTCGCCGCCTCGTTCCAGGTGAAGTCGACCGTCACCACCGGCGCCCCGGTCATCACCGTGAAGCCGAACTCCACCGGTCCCGAGGCCGCCCCGGCCGCCGGCGCGGTGGAGAACGTCACGGTGGAGTTCACCGGCAACGCCGCCAAGGTGACCGCCCGCACCCCGCGCGTCTCCTCCGGCCGCCCCGAGCTGACCGAGGCCGCCATCGTGGTCTCCGGCGGCCGCGGCGTCGGTGCCGCCGACGGCTTCGGTGTCGTCGAGGAGCTCGCGGACGCGCTCGGCGCGGCCGTCGGCGCCTCGCGTGCCGCCGTCGACGCCGGCTGGTACCCGCACACCAACCAGGTCGGCCAGACCGGCAAGCAGGTCTCCCCGCAGCTGTACGTCGCCGCGGGCATCTCCGGCGCCATCCAGCACCGGGCCGGCATGCAGACCTCGAAGACCATCGTGGCCATCAACAAGGACGCCGAGGCCCCGATCTTCGAGCTCGTCGACTACGGCGTCGTCGGTGACCTGTTCGCCGTGCTGCCGCAGCTCACCGCCGAGGTCAAGGCCCGCAAGGGCTGATCCCCGCTCCGCTCGGAAGGGCGCGGCTCCCGGACCACCGGGGCCGCGCCCTTCGGCGTTCCCCGCCCGCCCGTCCGGTCCACCGCCTGGTCCGCCCGGTCTGCCCGCCCGGTCCGCCCGGTCCGCCCGTCCGGTCCGCCGGTCGCCGCCCGGTGACGCGTAGAGTCCCTGGCCATGGGACTGCTGACGGCACTTGAGGGCGAGTACGGCGACCGCGGCGACGCGGTGGTGGTCGACGGGCGGGCGATGTCACGGGAGGCGCTGCTCGGCGCGGCGGGTGCCGTCGCCGAACGGGTGGCGGGGGCCGGCGCGCTGGCCGTGCTGGCGAAGCCCGTCGCGGAGACCGTCGTGGCCGTGGTGGGCGGACTGCTGGCCGGCGTGCCCGTGGTGCCGCTGCCGCCCGACTCCGGACCCAAGGAGCGCGCGCACATCCTCCGCGACTCCGGCGCCCGGCTCCTGGCCGTGCCCGCCGACGATCCGGCGGGCGATCCGGCCCGACGGCCGGACGGGCTGCCGGACGGCGTCGAACTCCTGCCGGTCGCCGCGGAGGCCCGGCCCGGCGCGGCCTTCACCGGGCCGGAACCGGAGCCGGGGCGGACCGCCTTCGTGCTCTACACCTCGGGCACCACCGGCGCACCGAAGGGGGCGGTGATCCCCCGGTCCGCCGTCGCCGCCGGCCTCGACGCGCTCGCCACGGCCTGGCAGTGGGACGCCGAGGACACCCTCGTGCACGGCCTGCCGCTCTTCCACGTGCACGGACTCGTGCTCGGCGTGCTCGGAGCGCTGCGCACCGGCAGCCGTCTGGTGCACACCGGGCGGCCCACGCCGGGGGCGTACGCCGGCGCGCAGGGCAGTCTGTACTTCGGCGTGCCGACGGTCTGGGGCCGGGTCGCGGGCGACCCGACGGCGGCGCGGGCACTCGCCGGGGCCCGGCTGCTGGTCTCCGGCAGCGCACCCCTGCCGGTGCCGGTCTTCGGACGGCTCGCGGAGCTCACCGGACACGCCCCGATCGAGCGGTACGGCATGACCGAGTCGCTGATCACCGTCTCCACCCGGGCCGACGGCGAACGCCGGCCCGGCAGCGTCGGACTGCCGCTCGACGGCGTGCGCACCCGGCTCGTGGCGGAGGACGGCAGCCCCGTGCCCCGGGACGGCGAGAGCGTCGGCGAACTGCAGGTCGCCGGCCCGACGCTGTTCACCGGCTACCTCGACCGCCCGGACGCCTCCGCCGAGGCGTGGACGGCCGACGGCTGGTTCCGGACCGGCGACGTCGCCGTGATCGGCGCGGACGGCTTCCACCGCATCGTCGGCCGCGCCTCCGTCGACCTCATCAAGAGCGGCGGCTACAAGATCGGCGCGGGCGAGGTCGAGGCCGCGCTGCGCGACCACCCCGCGGTCGCCGACGCCGCCGTGGTCGGCGCCCCGGACGACGACCTCGGCCAGACCGTGGTGGCGTACGTCGTCGCCGACGGCCCGGTGACGGGCGAGCAGCTGACCGCGTTCGTGGCCGAGCGGCTCTCCGTGCACAAGCGGCCCCGGCGGGTCGTCCTGGTCGACGACCTGCCCCGCAACGCGATGGGCAAGGTGCTGAAGAAGCAGCTGCCGGGGCTCGGCGGGGCCTGACCGGCGCCGCGGACCGGCCGGTCCGGGCCGCGGCCGGGCCGCGTCGGGGTGCGTCCGGCCGCGGTCGTCCCGCGGTCGTCCCGCGGTCGGGGTGCGGTCGGCGCCTGCGCCCGGCATGTGCCGGGTGGCCGGTCGGCGACGGTCGCGCGCCGTCCGAGGTATGGGAACGCCGTCCGTGCGGGTACCACCGGGATGGCGCGGGGCCGCGGGTCGGTTCCCCGCCGTCCGGTGCGTCGGGCACCGGGGTGCTCCGAGGGCAGGGGATGCTCTGTGATCGTCTGGGTCAATGGCACGTTCGGCGCGGGGAAGACGAGCGCGTGCCGGGAACTGGTGGAGCTCCTCCCCGGAAGCCTGCTCTTCGACCCCGAACTCGTCGGCGCGGGACTCTGCCGGATGCTGCCCGCGGACCGGCTCACGCCCGTCACCGACTTCCAGGACCTGCCGTCCTGGCGGCGGCTGGTGCCCGAGGTCGCGGCCGCCCTGCTGGCGGAGGTGCCGGGGCCGCTGGTGGTGCCGATGACGCTGCTGCGCGAGGACTACCGGGACGAGATCTTCGGGGGCCTGGCCTCCCGCGGCCTGGCCGTGCACCACTTGGTCCTGGATCCGGAAGAAACGATTCTGCTTGAACGTATAGCGGCCCGCGAGGAGTATCCCGGCGACGACGCCCGCAACGACCGCGTCCGCCGCTGGTGCCTCGACCACCTCCCCGCCTACCGCACCGCCCGGCGGTGGCTGCACCGCGACGCCCAACTCGTCGACACCACCGGCCTCGACCCCCGGCAGACCGCCCGGCACCTCGCCCGCCTCGTCGACGAGGGCACCGCCCGCTGCCCCATCGTGCAGAGCCCCGACGCCACCGGCGACACCGTCGCCGCCGCCGTCCTCCTCTTCGACGAGCACGACCGCGTCCTCCTCGTCGACCCCGTCTACAAACCCGCCTGGGAGTTTCCCGGCGGAGTCGTCGAACGTGGCGAGGCACCCACCGACGCGGCACTCCGCGAGACCGCCGAGGAACTCGGCCTGCACCTGGAGGCCCCCGCCCTGCGCCTGCTCGCCGTCGACTGGGAGCCCCGCACCGGTCCCCGCCGCGGCGGCCTGCGACTCGTCTACGACGGCGGCCGCCTCGACCCCCGCGATCAGCAGCAACTGTGCCTGCAGGCCGACGAACTGCGCAGCTGGCGCTTCGTCACCCTCGACGAGGCCGCCGACCTGCTCCCCGCCGCCCGGCTGCGCCGCCTCGCCGCAGCCCTCGACGCCCGCGAACGCGGCGAACTCCGCTACCTGGAGGCCGGACTGCCCGCCGCCCTCGGGGCCGCGAAGGCGGGCTGACCGCCGGCCACCGGGAACTCCGCCCCACGGCACCGAGTCGGAGCACTGTCGGACGGGCGTCGGACGGGCGTCGGACGGGCGTCGGACGGGCGTCGGACGGGCGGTGGCAGGGCGGTGGCAGGGGAGGTGCACGGTGGGGCAGCCGGAGGACGGACACGGCGGGACGGTACGGGCCACGCCGTTGCCCGCCGGGCTCGCGCCGGTCGTTGACCTGGCCGGGACCGCCGGGCCCGGCACCTGCTGGCTGCTGCTCACCGAGGACGGCCGGCTCACCCGCTGGGAGAGCGACACCGGCACGCACCGGGTGCTCGCCACGAGCTCCGTCGCCGTGCCCGCCGACGCCGAGCCGTGGGACGGGCACGTGCCCCGGCTGCACCTCCACGCCTCGGCGGACGGGCGGTTCGCCGCGGTGGTGGTCGACCACGGCTCCGCCGGAGAGGTGTTCGACCTCGCGACCGGTGCCCGCACGATGGTGCTGGACGGCGGCGCGTACCTCCCGGGGACGGTGCCGTTCGCACTGGCGTTCGCCGAGCACGAGGGGCGGACGGTGCTCGTCCACCGGACCGACTGGAACCGCCTCGACGCCGCCGACCCCGCCACCGGCCGGTCGCTGACCGTGCGTACGACCGGCCCGGACGCCGAGGGGCGGCCCGCTGCGCACGACCTCGACTACTTCCACGGCGCCCTGCACGTCAGCCCGGGCGGCGACCGGATCGCCGACGACGGCTGGATCTGGCACCCGGTGGGATCCTGCGAGATCTGGAGCCTGCCCGCATGGCTGGGCGGCAACCCGTACGAGTCGGAGGACGGTCCGACGCGGGTCTCCACCGGCTGCACCGACCACCACTGGAACCGGCCGATGGCCTGGCTGGACGACCGGCTGCTCGCCGTCGGCGGGCTCGGCGACGACGACCGGGCGATGACACCCGGTGCCCGCATCCACGACGCCGCCCGCCGGGGCCCCGACGGGCTCACCACCGAGGTGCTCGCCTTCGCCGGGCCGGACGGGGCGTTCTTCGCCCACGCCGGGCTGCTGTACTCCGCCGGCCCGGGCGGGCTGGAGATCTGGAACCCGGCGGACGGCGCGCGGCTCGGCACCGTGCCCGGTTTCCGGCCGACGCACCTGCACCGGGCGGCCGGCGAGTTCGCCCGGGTCGAGGGCGACCGCCTGCTGCGGTGGCGGCCCGGGCCGCCGGACGGGGCGTAGCCGGCCACCAGGCGTGCGGGGCGGCGGCAGGGGCAGGATGGGCGCATGCCGTTCACGCTGAGCCATGCCGCCGCCGTCCTCCCGGCGCTCGGCCGGCCGTGGTGCCGGCCGTGGACGGCCGTCGGACTGGTGGCCGGCAGCATGGCACCGGACGTGCCGTTCTTCGCCGACTCCCTGCTGCCCGGGGTCTACCGGCACGGCGCGGCCACGCACCGGTGGTGGGCCGTGCCGACCGTCGACGTCGTGATCGCCGCCGGGACGGCCGCCGTCTGGCAGGGGCTGCTGCGCGCGCCGCTGACCGGTCTGCTGCCCGCGCGCCTCGCCGCCGCGGCCGGGCCCGGGCCCGGGTCAGGGTTCGGGTTCGGTGCGGGGTCCGCTGCGGGGTTCGGCGGGTCGGTCGCCGGTCTCGCCGCCGGCGCGGCGGTCGGTGCCGCCACCCACGTCGTGTGGGACTCCTTCACCCACCCCGGGCGGGCCGGGGTGCGGGCCGTGCCGGCGCTGTCCCGGCCGTGGGTGGCCGGGGTGCCGGGCTGCACGGTGCTGCAGTACGGCACGTCGCTGATCGGTCTGGCCGCCCTCGCGGCGGCGGCCGGGCGTGCGGCCGGGCGTGTGGCTGGACGGGCGGACTCGGGCGCCGGGGTGGGTGTGCGCACGGGAGCGGATGCGGACGCGGGTGCGGATGCGGGTGCGGCCGGGCGTGCGGTGCGGACCGGCGACGGTGCCCTGCCGACGGGGCGGCCCGGGCCCACCGCCCGGCGGGCGGTGACGGCGGGGCTGGCGCTGTGCACGGCGGCAGGGGCCGTCCACCGGCTGCGCCGGCGCGAGCGCGGAGTGGTCGCCGAGCTCTGCTTCGGCGCCGGGGCGGGACTCGCCGTGGGGGCGGTCGGCTACGCCGTGGCCGTGAGGGCGGTGGCCGGCCGTCGGGCGGGGTGCGGCCCGGAGGGCGGGGCACGATCCCGCGGACGCGCCCTGCCAGGGGAGTGACGGCGTACGGCTGCCGGGCCGTCAGGGCCCGTGGTCCAGGGTGCGGGGCCGATTTGCCGGGCGGCACGACGCGGAGGGTGTCATCCCTGGTCGCGGCGGTGGGCGGCGGGTCTAGGATGAACGATCGTGACTGACTCCGGTAGCTCTCTCGACCAGAACTCCGACGAGCACGCGGCCACCGAGCACGCTGCCACCGGCCCCGTGGCCGCCGACCAGGAGGCCACCGACCGCGAGGCCGCCGGGCCCGACCCGCTCGCCGGCGTCTGGGACGTGGTCGTGGTCGGTGCCGGCCCGGCCGGCTCGTCCGCCGCGTACGCCGCCGCGACGCAGGGGCGCCGGGTGCTGCTGCTCGACAAGGCCGAGCACCCCCGCTACAAGACCTGCGGCGGCGGCATCATCGGCCCCTCCCGGGACACCCTGCCCGCCGACTTCAAACTGCCCCTCCAGGACCGCATCCACGCGGTGACGTTCGCCCTCGGCGGGCGGTTCACCCGCACCCGCCGCTCGAAGCGGATGCTGTTCGGCCTCGTCAACCGCGACGAGTTCGACCTGCGCCTGGTGCAGTCCGCCGAGCAGGCGGGCGCCGTGCTGGTCACCGGCGTGACCGCGACCGGCGTCGAACAGGCGGGCGGCGACAGCCGTACGGCGTTCGTCACCACCGCGGACGGGCGGCGGATCGAAGCCCGCGCGGTGGTCGGCGCGGACGGCTCCGCCAGCCGGATCGGCCGGCACGTCGGCGTGACCTTCGACCAGATCGACCTCGGCCTGGAGGCGGAGATCCCGGTGCCGGAGGAGGTCTCGCGCGCCTGGGCGGGCCGGATCCACCTCGACTGGGGTCCGCTGCCCGGCTCGTACGGCTGGGTCTTCCCGAAGACCGACTCGGGCACGCTGACGGTCGGCGTGATCTCGGCCCGCGGTGACGGCGAGCGCACCAAGCAGTACCTCGCCGACTACATCCGGCAGCTGGGGCTCTCGGGCTTCGAACCGTCCATCGAGTCGGGACACCTGACGCGCTGCCGCGCCGAGGACTCGCCGCTCTCCCGCGGCCGGGTGCTGGTCGCCGGCGACGCCGCCGGACTCCTTGAGCCGTGGACGCGCGAGGGCATCTCGTACGCGCTGCGCTCGGGCCGGCTGGCCGGCGAGTGGGCGGCGAAGGTCGCCGAGGCGGGCGGCGCGGCGGACGTGCGGCGGCAGGCGCTGAACTACGCGTTCGCGGTCAAGGCCGGGCTGGGCGTGGAGATGCGGGCCGGCAAGGTGATGCTGAACGCCTTCGAGCGGCGGCCGCACCTCTTCCACGCCGCCGTGTGCCTGGTCAATCCGGCGTGGCGGGCGTTCGCCCGGGCCACGCAGGGCCACACCACCTTCGCCCAGGTGATGCGGGAGCACCGGGCGGCGCGCAGGCTGGCCGCGATCGCCGCACGCTGAGCCGCCGGACGCACACGGGCCCCGGAGCGCGGATGCGCGCCGGGGTCCGTGCGGTTTCTCCGGGCCGGGATCGTTCCGGGCGGGGTTCTTTCCGGGCCCGAGCATCTCCGTGCCGGAGCACCTCCGTGCTGGGGCACCTCTGTGTCCGAGCATCTCCGTGCTGGGGCACCTCTGTGTCCGAGCATCTCCGTGCCGGAGCAGGCCGGGCCCGGAACGATCCTGGTCCGGCGCTACTTCAGGCCGGAGTCGAGCGCGCCGATGAGGGTGCCGGACGGGGTGTCCCCGGACATCTCCCAGATCATCGCGCCGAGCAGGCCCCGGGACTTCAGGTACTCCGTCTTCCGGCCGATCGACCACGGGTCGTCGAAGGTCCACCACTGCCCGCCCGCGCCGGTGTAGGCGTAGGTGGAGACCGACTGGGTGTCGTGGTGGACGGTCAGGTTCGGGACGCTCGCGAGAAGGTTGGCGTAGCCGCGGGTGCCGGCCTCCTCGGCGAACTGGCCGGGAGCCGCGCCGCCCGCCGCCTGCCACTCGCCCGACGCGCCGCCGTCGGTGACGGCCTGCCAGCCGCGGCCGTAGAACGGGAAGCCGATGGTGAGCTTGCGCGGGTTGACGCCCGCGTCGAGGTAGGCCTGCACGGCGGCGTCCACCGAGAAGTGGAAGCCGTACGGGTCCTGCGTGTCGGCGTAGAGGTTGGCCTGGTGGCCGGCGCGGTTCGGCTCCCACGAGTTGTCGCTGCCCGCGCCGTGGAAGTCGTAGCCCTGCACGTTGGCGATGTCGAGGTACTGGAAGATCTTCGACAGGTCCCAGCCCTGGGCGATCTTGACCGGGTCGGCCGGGGTGAAGGCGGTGAGCAGCCGGTGCGGGCCGCCGAGCGCGTCGAGCTGCGTACGGAACTCGGCGAGCAGTGCGGTCAGGTTGGCCTTGTCGTTCACCGACCAGTGGTTGCCGGCGTGGCCGTCGGGGGAGCCGGGCCACTCCCAGTCGAGGTCGATGCCGTCGAAGATCCCGGCGGCGGTGCCGGGGCCGCCGGCGCCGTTGGAGAGCGGCAGGTTGCCCTTGATCCAGATGTCGATGCAGGAGGAGACGAGCTTCTTGCGGGAGGCGTCGGTGGCGGCCGCGTCGGAGAAGTACGTGGAGTACGTCCAGCCGCCGAGCGAGACGACGACCTTGAGGTTCGGGTACTTCGCCTTGAGCTTCTTCAGCTGGTTGAGGTTGCCGCGCAGCGGGGCCCAGCCGTCGTCGGCGACGCCGTCGACGGACTGCGCGGCGCTGAACGGCCGGGAGTAGTCGGCGTCCGCGTCGCCCGCGCCGGTGCCCTGGGCCGGGTCCTGCGGGTCGGCGGTGGTGCCCTTGGTGACGCCTGCCAGGCAGGTCAGGTTGACCGGGTCGATGTTCTCGAAGGCGTAGTTGACGACGTCGAGCTTGGCGGCGCTGCCGGAGGTGTCGAGGTTCTTGACGAAGTACTGCCGGCCGTAGATGCCCCACTGGGTGAAGTAGCCGACCCGGGCGTACTTCCCGGGGCCGACGATGTCGGCGGTGCCGGCGGTGAGTGGTGCCGAGGCGGGTGAGGCGTTGTCGGCGGCGTCGCGGGCGCGGACGGTGAAGGTGTAGGTGGTGCTGGGGGAGAGGCCGGTGACGGTCGCCGTGGTGCCGGTGACGGTCTGCGCGAGGGTGCCGCCCCGGTAGACGTCGTAGGCGGCGACCCGCTGGTCGTCGGTGGCGGCCGTCCAGGCGAGGGTGATGCTGCTCGACGTGACCGCGGTGGTGCGCAGGCCGCCCGGTGCGGTCGGCGGCACGGTGTCGGTCGCCGGGTCGACGGTGCGGGCGGTGACCGCGGGGCTGAGGGGGCCGGTGTTGCCCCGGCCGTCCCTGGCGCGCACGGTCAGGGTGTAGGCGGTCGCGGGGGCCAGTCCGGTGAGGGTGGCCGAGGTGGTGGTGGAGCTGCCGAGCACGGTGCTGCCGGAGAGCACGTCGTACGAGGCGACCGGGAAGTCGCCGCCGGCGGCCGCGGGCCAGCTCAGGGCGAGGGTGTGCGCGGTGCTCCCGGTGACCTGCGGGGCGCCGGGTGCGCCGGGCGGCACGTCCGGGGTGCCGTCGCACTTGTCGCCGTTGATCCGGCAGCCCGTCGGGGCGGCGATCGGCCCGGTGGCGACGAACCAGAAGCTGTACGGCTCGGTGGTGGCGTGCGGCTGCACGGTGCCGTTGTAGTAGGCGTTGACGGCGGTGACGTGCCGTCCGGTGACGGTGGCCTGGCCGTTGTAGCTGCTGCCGATCGTCACGCCGGCGGGCAGGTCGAACTCCAGGGTCCAGCCGGTGACGGCGGTGGCGTTGTCGTTGCGGACGACGAGGGTGCCCTTCCACCAGGAGCCGTTGTCGGCGCTGGTGAAGGCGGCGGTGAGGCGGCCCACGGCGTGCGCCGGGGCTGCGGCGAGGAGGGCGATCGGCAGTGCGAGGGCGGCGAGCAGGGCGAGGATCCTGGCCCTGGCCGGTCGGTGCGACCGGACGTACATGGTGGTCTCCCTGTCTGGTGTGGGGGTGCCGTACAGGGGTGCCGGGGAGCCTGCCGGAACTGTAGGTGGACTGGACCATTGCGGTCAACAGGTCCATACCAGAAGGAAATTGACGATCTATCGGACGAGCTGCTCGCCCAGCGGGCTGAGCCCGTACAGCACGACCCGGCCGTGCCGGGCGCGGGTGACCAGCCGGGTCTCCGCGAGCACCGCCAGGTGCTGGCTGACCGCGCCGGGCGTGACCCCGAGCCGCCGCGCGAGCTCGGTGGTGCTGGTGGGCTCGTCGAGCATCGCCAGCAGCCGGGCCTTGGGCGCCCCGATCAGCCGCTCCAGCGCCCGGGGGCCCGGTACGGGCGGGTCGGCCATCGTCGCGCTGCCGCGCACCGGGTAGGTGATCACCGGTGGGCGGTCCTCGCTGATGCTGGTGATCGCGCCGCGGGCGAAGAAGGTCGGCGTGAAGACCAGGCCGCGGCCGTTCACGGCGATGTCGGCGTCGCCGCCGCCCCAGTCCCGGCGGATCGTCAGCACGCCGTCGCTCCACAGCAGGCGGCCGTCGAGGTCGGAGAAGAGGGCCGCCGCGCCGCGCTCGGCGAGGATCCGCGAGCGGTGCACGATGTCGGCGTGCAGCACCGACCGGGCCCGCGGCCACCAGCCCGGTTCGAGGCAGTGCACCCAGTACTCCTCCAGGGCGTCGGCGATGTCCGCCAGCAGCCGGGCCGGGTCGTCGAGCCCGGCGTCGAGCAGCGGCGGCAGCCGCGGGTCGTGCGGCAGGTAGGTCTGCTCCAGCTCGTCCCGCAGCCGCTCCGGCGGGAAGGCCCGCACGGTCTCCAGCTCGGAGCGCAGATCGGGGAAGGGCGTCGTCGGCCGGGGCGTCAGGAAGTCCGGCTGGTAACGGTTGGCCGTCGCCACGAGGCTGCGCAGCAGATCGACGCCGTCGAGGCGTTCGAAGGCCGGCCGGAGCTGCTCGAACGCGGCGGTCTGGTGCACGTACACCCCCGGGTGCGTCCACATCCGCAGACTCAGCGCCACCTCCTGGAGCGGCGAGCACGCGAACGACGCGGACGCCAGATCCTCCAGGCCGAGCCGGAACCGGTGCACGTGATCCCCCATTCGTCAGCCCCAGCCTAAATGAGTTCCGTGCCTGCTCCGGGTACGGTCTGATCGGCGCATGACCACCACCTCCACGGGGGCGTCGACCACGCCCCGGGCTTCGTCACGCCTGCTGCACCCCGATCCCACGGTGCGCCGCCTCGCCGCCGTCACGCTCGTCAACACCCTCGGCAACGGCCTGCTGATGACCCTCGGCGCGCTCTACTTCACCCGCGTGCTCGGCTTCGGCCTCGGCCAGGTGGGCATCGCCCTGACGGCCGCCGGGCTGTGCGGCGTGCTCGTCGGCGTCCCGGCCGGACGCGCCGCCGACCGCTGGGGCACCAAGCCCGCACTGCTCGCCCTCGTCGCGGCGGAGGCCGTCGGCACCGCCTGCTACCCGCTGGTGCACGGCTACACGGCCTTCGTCCTGCTCGCCTGCGCCGTCACCGCCGCCGACCGCGGCTCGGCGACCGTGCGCAACGCGCTGTACGCGGAGGTGCTGCCCGCCGACGGCCGGGTCGCCGGCCGTGCCTACCTGCGGGTCGTCACCAACGTCGGCATCGGCGCGGGCACCGCACTGGCCGCGCTCGCCCTGCAGGCCGACACCCGCCCCGCGTACACCGCGGCGATCCTCGCCGACGCGGTCAGCTTCGCCGTCGTCGGCGTGATGTACGCGGCGCTGCCGACGCCCGGCCGCGCCGCGCACCCGGCGGCCGGCACGGACGGCGGACTCCGCCGCTCGGCCCTGCGCGACCGCCCCTACCTCGCCGTCACCGCGCTCAGCGGCCTGCTCGGCCTGCAGTTCGCGATGATCGAGGTCGGTGTGCCGCTGTGGATCGTCCGCCACACGGAGGCACCGCGCTTCCTCGTCGCCGCCTCCTTCGTCGTCAACACCGTGCTCGTCGTGGCCTTCCAGGTGCGGGCCACCCGCGGCACCGAGGAGCCGGCCGCCGCGGCACGGATCTTCCGGCGCGGCGGCCTGCTCGTCGCCGCCTCCTGCGTGGCCCTGGCGCTCGCCCACGGCCTGCCCGCCTGGCTCGCCGCCGTGGTGCTGCTCGGTGCCGCCGCGCTGCAGGCACTCGGCGAGGTGCTCGGCCAGGCCGCGAGCTGGGCGCTCGGCTACGACCTCGCCGAGGACGGCGCGCACGGCGAGTACCAGGGCGTCTTCAACACCGGCTTCTCGGTCGCGATGATGCTCGGCCCGGTGCTCGTCACGACGGCGGTGATCGGCAACGGCCTGGCCGGCTGGATCGGCCTCGGACTGCTCTTCGCGGCGGCGAGTGCCGCGATGGTGCCCACCGTGGCCTGGGCGCTGCGCCGGTCCGCGGCCCGGACGGCGGCGCGGCCGGCACCGCAGCCGGCGGGGTAGCCGCCCGGCACACCGCGGTGGTGGCCGGGGACGCACGGCCCCGGGCAGGCCCGGTCGACAGCGGGCACGGCCCGCCGTACGCTCCGCCGCGTGACGCACTCCCGTGACGCCGTCGCCTCGGGCGCGGACCTCGCCGCCCTGCTGGCCCGCCTCGCCGCGGCACTCGGGCCGGACGCCCCGGCCGTCGACGACTTCCTGTTGCGCTGGGCGGCCCTCCTCCCCGGCCTGCCGGCCGCTGCGCCGGGCTGGCCGGGACTGGCGGCGCAGGTGCAGGCCGCACTGGCGGCGCCGCCGACCGGGGGCGCCGTGCCCGCGGCGGACGGACCGGCGGACGAGCCGGACGTGTGCGGCCCCGACGACCTCGCCGCCCTGCTGGAGGTCCTGGCCGCCGACTTCGCCCGGCACCGTACGGCGACGGCGACGGCGACGGCGGCCACGACGGAACGGCCGGGTGCGGCGCGGCAGCCCGCCGACAGCTGGGCGCACCACACCCTGCCGGACGTGCTGGAGAGCTGGGCGGCCTGGCTGACGGCCTCACCCGGCCGCCCGCAGCCCCTCGGCCTGCCGCCGGTCGAGCCGGTCACCTGGGCCTCCGTCGCGGTGCAGGTGCTGGCGGCCCGCGGCGGCTTCCGGCGACCGCCCGCGTAGCCGCCGCCCGGCCGCCGGGCAGCCGCCGAGCCGTCACCCGCCGTGCACCGGACGGCCCGGGGCGCACCGCGGGCCGCTGCCGTCCGCTGTCACCTGACGACGGTGCACTCCGGCCGGACGAACGGTGCGTCCGCGGCGGTCAGGAGCCCGGCCGGACCGGCGGCGCGCAGCACCACGTCGAGCACGGCGTCCGGGTCGCAGGCGTAGCCTCCGCTCGCCCAGGCCGGATTGGCCTCGACGACGGCCCACCCGTCGGCCGTCCGGCCGATGTCGACGACCACCGCGCCCGGCAGACCGCTCCCGGCCCCGGTCCTGGTCCTGGTCCTGGTCCTGGCCCCGCCGTCGGTGCAGGCCGCCAGGACGTCGGCCGCGAACGCCCGCGCATCAGGGCCGACGGACGGCGACACCGCGAGCGCGCCGTCGACGGCGTACCGGCTCGCCGCGTGCACGGCACCGTCCAGGACGAACAGCCGGAACTCCTCGGTGAACGCCACGATGTCGCTGACCAGCACCGGGGTGTCGTCGTCCAGCGCGTCCGGGCCGGGCAGGCCGCTGCCGTCCGGGTAGATCCGGGCCGGGAAGAGCTTGTCCACCGGCGGCTTGAGGAAGGCCGGCCGCCGCAGCCGACGGGCCTCGGCGAGCGTCGTGCACTCCACCCGGCGGCCGAGCAGACCGGACGGCAGCGTGGTCAGCCAGTCGGCCGGCGGCTCCAGCGGCGCCACGCCGAGGGCCGCCGACGCGACGTCCGCGAACAGCGGGCCGCCGTACAGGTGCGCCGGGCGCAGGGCCGCCAGCTCGGACGGAACCTCCCAGCGGGTCGCGGTGTGCGCGCGCAGGCCGCGGCGCCGGGCCGCGGTCAGCAGCTGGAGACCGGTCTCGTTGATCCGCGGGGCGAGCAGGAGGAGGGACATGCCGAGCGATGCTGCCGCAGCCGGGCCGGCCCCGGCCAGCGGATTTCCGGCGCGCGCCCGGCCGGACGGGGGTGCTCCGCCCGGCCGGGCGGGGACACACTGGCCGACCGGACGTTCGGCGTGCCAGAGTCCTGTGCGAGCCGTCCGACCCACCCTCAGCCGGAAAGCAGGCCCAGGCGATGACACCCCTCGTCCGCATCACCACCGCCGACGCGGTCACCACCCTCGAACTCGACTCCCCGCACAACCGCAACGCCCTCTCCACCCGCCTGATGGCCGAGCTCGCCGCCGCGCTCACCGAGGCCGCCGCCGACCCGGCCGTGCGGGCCGTGGTGCTCGGCCACACCGGCAAGGTGTTCTGCGCCGGCGCCGACCTCTCCGAGGCGACCGGCAGCGACCCGACGGTCGGCCCGCGCGGCCTCGTCGACATCCAGCGGGCCATCGTCGACTGCCCCAAGCCGGTCATCGCCGCGATCGACGGCCACGCGCGCGCGGGCGGCCTGGGCCTGCTCGGCTCGGCGGACCTCGCCCTGGCCGGGCCCGCCGCGACGTTCGCCTTCACCGAGGTCAGGCTCGGCCTGGCGCCCGCCGTCATCTCGCTGCCGCTGCGCCCCAAGCTCGACCCGCGGTCCGCCTCCCGCTACTACCTGACCGGTGAGACGTTCGGCCCGGCCGAGGCCGCCCGGATCGGACTGGTCACGGAGGCCGTCGAGGACGTCGCCGGTGCACTGAAGTCCCTGCTGGACGCCGTGCGGCTCGGCTCCCCGCAGGGCCTCGCCGAGTCGAAGCGGCTCGCGAACGCGGCGGTGGTGGAGTCGTTCGAACGGGACTCCGACGAGCGGGTCGCCCAGTCGGCCCGGCTGTTCGGATCCGACGAGGCCCAGCAGGGCATGCGGGCCTTCCTGGAGCGCCGCCCGGCCCCCTGGGCGCAGTGACGTCCGCGCCGCGGCGGTGACGCGGGGCCGTCCCGCCGCGGTGACGCGCTGCCGCACCACGGCGGGCGCGGGGCCCGCCGTACGGACGGGTGGTCAGCTCCAGCGGATCTGCGCCGACGACCGCCACAGCTCCAGCAGCGAGCGGTCGCCGGTGACGCCGATCCCGTCGACCGGGCGGCGGTTCCAGAGCAGCAGGTAGAGCTCCTGGGCCGGGCCCGTCACCGTGCAGTCGGCGGGCCCCGGGCCGGGCTCCACCCGCAGCGGGTCCGGCCCGATCGTGGCGAGCCAGCTCTCCGGCCGGTCGGTCGGGCTGACGAGCAGGGTGCGGGTGTCCGCGCTGCGCAGTTTCGTCCGCGGCCGCACCAGGAAGCCGTTCAGCAGCTCGTCCAGTCCGTCGGCGGCGAACGCCGGGTCGACGGGGGACGGCCCGGTGCCGGCCGCGGACTCGGCGTCCACCCGGTGCACCGCCGTCTCGTGGGCCTGCCGCCGCGCCCAGAACGCCAGGGGTGACGGTGCCGGCAGGAAGCTCCAGCACGCCAGGTCGGCCGGGGCGCCGTCCAGGGCGGCGAGCAGCGACCGGTGCCCCTCGCGGAACCACGCGACCAGGTCGGCGTCGGAGGGCTCCTGGCCCCAGACGGCGGCGGTGCCCTCCGCGTCGATCGGTGCGGTCAGCGCGTCGCGGACGAGGGCGGTGGCCCAGCGGTGCACCCGGCCGGTGTGCAGTACGAGGTCGCGCAGCCGCCACTCGGGACAGGTCGGCACGGGCGTGTCCGGGGGCGTCCGGTCGGCCGTCGCGGCGAGCAGGCCGCCCTCGCGGCGCAGCACGTCCACGAGCTCGGGAATCTCCATGCGGGGAGTCTGCCAGGGCCCGGTGTGATGTTGATCGCCCCCCGCCGTCAGGCGGGCGTGCGGCCGATACGGTGGGCGCATGCCGAGCCTCCGCACGCTCCTGACCGCCGCCCGCACCGGGGGCCGCCGTGCTGCCGGCCGGGCCGTGCACCGGGCCTGGAAGCTGGTTCAGGAGACCGGTGCGGTCACCAACCGGAGCCCCGGCCCGTACCGGTTCGGCGAGCTCGGCGACGGCACCAAGCTGGCGTTCCCGCTGGGCGCGGTCTTCAACGAGCAGTGGATCACCATCGGCCCCTTCTCGATCATCGGCGAGCGCGTCACCATCTCGGCGGGTTTCCTGCCCGGCCTCGACCTCGGCCCCGAGCCGATCGTGCGGATCGGCGGCGGCTGCGTGATCGGCCGCGGCAGCCACATCGTCGGGCACCAGTCGATCGTGCTCGGCGACGACGTGTGGACCGGCCCGAACGTCTACATCACCGACCAGGCCCACGAGTACCGCGACACCGACCTGCCGATCGGCAAGCAGTGGCCGCGCAACGAGCCCGTCGAGATCGGCGCGGGCTCCTGGATCGGCACCGGCGCGGTGATCCTCCCCGGCTCCCGGATCGGCCGCAACGTCGTCGTCGCGGCCGGCTCGGTCGTCCGCGGCGAGATCCCCGACCACGCGGTGGTGGCGGGCGCCCCGGCCAAGGTCGTGCGCAGCTGGACCCCGGACGACGGCTGGCAGCCGCCGCTGCGCCACGACGCGCCGCAGCCCGTGCCCGAGGGCGTCACCGCGGAGCAGCTCCGCGCCCTGGTCGGCTGGGACCTGCGGATACCGGGCCAGGCGGACGGCACGGAACTCACCGGCCAGGGCTGACGGCCCCCGACGGCCCCCGGACACGGCACGGCGGCCGCGCACCCCCGGTGGTCCGGGAGTGCGCGGCCGCGCTGTGTTGCGGGTGCTACGGGTGCTGCGGGTGCTGCGGGTGCTGCGCCGTGCGGTACGTGCCGCGGTGCGATGCGGTGTGTGCCGTTCGCACGCGCCTTACGGGCAGCGGGTACTGAGGGCCGGTCAGTCCACGTACGTCACGTCGGAGGCGGCGTAGATGCAGGACGTGCCGTCCGCGCCGCTGCCGGTCTCCTTGGGCTCGCCCGACGTCACACCGGTGTACTTGCGGCAGATGTCGAGGTCGCGTCCGCCGTCGTCGTAGACCGTGATCCTGGAGAACCGCGCCGTGTCGCCGTAGTTGGTGTTGATGCCGACCAGGGCCTCGCCCGGCGTGGTGGCCCAGATGTTCTGCAGCTGGATGTGCCGGGCGTACTGGGTGGAGCAGTTGCCGCAGGAACGGACGAGCTTGCCGAAGTCCTGCACCTGGAAGTTCTTGACGATCAGGGTGCCGGCGCCGTTGTGCTGGAAGACCTTGTCCTCGGCGAGCTTCGCGCCGCCGCCGTCGACGGTGCGGACGAGGGAGGCGGAGCTGCCGCGGAAGGTGGCGGCGTCCTCGCCCACGTCCTCCCACCAGACGTTCTTGAGCGTGCAGGCGCCGGCGCAGTGCACGCCGTCCGCGGCGGGCGAGCCGAGGATGACGTTCTGCAGGGTGGCGCCGTCCGCGAGTTCGAACATCGCGGGCAGGTCCTCGTCCTGGCTGCCGGTGCCGAGGTCGCCGCTGCCGTAGTACCGCTTGAGGCCGCCGTCGAACACCCCGGAGACCGGGATGCTGGCGGTGACCGGCTGGGTGCCGGTGGCGGTGGGCCAGGCCGGACGCGTGCCGGGCGGGGTGGTGGACGTCGGGGACGCCGTGGGGGAGGCGGTCGGCGACGCGGTCGGGGTGGGGGTGCTGCCCGCGGCGGTGAACGTCCACTGCTTGCTGGTCACCGAGTCGCAGGAGTTCTGCTGCACGAGGGCCCCGGCGGCGGTGGAGCTGTCCTTGACGTTGAGGCACTTGCCGCCGTTGGCGTTGACGACCTGGTAGGTGGTGCCGCTCACGAGGGTGAGCGTCCACTGCTGGGTCGCGGCGCCGCTGCAGGTCTGCTGCTCGACGGCCTTGCCCGCGCTGGTGGAGGCGTCCTTGACGCCGGCGCACTTGCTGCTGTGCGCGGCGGCCAGGGTGTACCCGCTGCCGGAGGCGGTGAGGCGCCAGGTCTGGGCCGCCGACCCGCTGCAGGCGTTCTGCGCGAGCTGGGTGCCGACGGCGGTCGACGACCCGGGGACGTCCAGGCAGAGTCCGCTGGCGGCGTTCCTCAGGTTGTACGAGCCTGCGGCGGGGGCGGCTGCTGCCGACCCTCCGGACAACAGGGCGGTGAGGCCTGCGGCGAGCAGGGCGACGGTGGCGGTCAGAGCGCCTGCCGTGCGCCGGCCGCGCCTCCTGACGTGCGTGTTCCTTATGAGCACAAGGTGTTCCTTTCACCGCCTGCGGAGGTGGCCGCAGGCGCCAATGGGGGGTTGGCGTGGTGGGAAGGGCATCCCTCGGGCGTCGATTCGACGTTCCGTATTCTGAACAGCGTTCTGCTGTGAGAACGGCCGTGACGATACGTCAACCCCGGTGGCGGGTCAAGGAGATGGGACGGAACCGGTGCGGGCCTGCCCCGGACCGGCCGCCGCCGGGCACCGTGCGGCCGTGGTGGCGACGGTCAGGGGCTGACCGCGAGCACCAGGTACGCCGCGAGGACGGACAGGTGGACGGCCCCCTGCAGCGGGGTCGCCCGGCGGGGGATCACCGTCAGCGTGCCGATCGCGACCGTCAGCGCCAACAGCACCATGTGCGTCGGGCCCAGGCCCAGGACGAGCGGGCCGCTGAGCCACAGGGAAGCCACCGCCACCGCGGGCACGGTCAGCCCGATGCTCGCCAGCGCGGAGCCGAGCGCCAGGTTGAGGCTCGTCTGCACCCGGTTGCCGGCGGCCGCCCGCAGCGCCGCGATCGTCTCCGGCAGCAGGACGAGCAGCGCGATCACCACACCCACCACCGAGGCCGGGAGGCCCGCGTCGGCTACCGCCGACTCGATGGTCGGCGAGACGACCTTCGCCAGGCCCACCACCGCGACCAGGGCGACCGCGAGCAGGCCGAGGCTCGTCAGGGCGGTCCGTGAGCTGGGCAGTTCGCCGTGGTCGTCCTCGTCCAGCAGCTCGCCCTCGGCGGTGACCTGCAGGAAGTAGTCGCGGTGGCGGAGCGTCTGGGTGGCGACGAAGAGGCCGTACAGCCCGAGCGAGGCCACGGCGGCGAAGGTGAGCTGGGCGGTGTTGAACTGCGGGCCCGGTGTGCTCGTGGTGAACGTCGGCAGCACCAGGCTGAGCGTGGCGAGCGTCGCGATGGTGGCGAAGGCGGCGCCGGTGCCCTCGGCGTTGAAGACGGCGATGCGGTGGCGCAGGGCCGTCAGCAGGATCGACAGGCCGAGGATGCCGTTGCACGTGATCATGACGGCCGCGAAGACGGTGTCGCGGGCGAGCGTCGCGTTCTTCACCGGCGCACCGGCCATGAGGGTCACGATCAACGCGACCTCGATGATCGTCACCGCCACGGCCAGCACCAGTGACCCGAACGGCTCGCCCACCCGGTGCGCGATCACCTCCGCGTGGTGCACCGCCGCGAGCACCGCGCCCGCCAGGAACGCCGCCACCACGGCGACCGCCGCGCCCGGCAGCGACCGCCCCCACGTCAGCGCCAGGGCCACCAGCGCCAGCAGCGGCACGGTGACGGTCCATCGGGTGACACCTGCACGGATGCGGTCGATCATCCGTCGAGCTTCGCATCCCGGCCCGCGCCGGGCGGGGCGCGCCGCCGTCCGGGGTGCCGGAGTCGCCTCGACGGCCCAGTCGTCCGAGCGGCGTCGGAGCGGTGGCCGACTGGTGGCGGTCGCTGCAGTCGGGCCTGTCGGCCGCCTGTTGTCAGCCGTCAGCCGTCAGCCGTCAGCCGCCTGCCGCCTGCCGCGTCAGTCGTCGGCGGGCTGCAGGGCGTCCGCCGCTCCCGCCCACCGGCCGAGCACCTCGTGCAGGGCGTCGACGGCCCGGTCGAAGGAGACGGAGACCGGCCGTGGATGGTCGAACCCGGACCGCGCCTCCAGGTCGGCGAAGCCGTGGAAGGTGCTGCGCAGCAGCCGTACGGCGTCGGTGGCGTCCGGCTCGGCGAGCCCGTAGGCGAGGAGCAGCGCGTACGTGGAGCGCAGGATGTGCTGCGCGCCCGCGGAGGAGGCGACGGCGGCCGGGACCGGCCGCAGCTGGGTGGCGGCGTACCGGCCGGGGTGGTCGCGGGCGAACCGCCGGTACGCGTGGGCGAACGCGCCGAGCGCGTCGCGTCCGGCCCGGCCGGCCACGGCGTCGGTGATGCGTTCCGCGAAGTCGTCGACGGCCAGCAGGGCGACCCGGATCCGGAGGTCCTCCAGGCTTCTGACGTGCGAGTACAGGCTGGCGTCCTTGACGCCGAAGCCGCGGGCGAGGGCGGAGACGGTGATCCGGTCGAAGCCGACCTCGTCCGCGAGGTCCGCCGCGGCGCGGACGACACGGTCGGTCGTCAGGCCTGCTCGTGCCATCGGGTCACCCTCTCCTCGCCTGTGCCGTAGGGCTTCAGCCTACAACCTAGGACCATTAAGAAGTTGCCTGAGAGCTGTAGGTGGCGTTAGCGTCGCTGGCATGAAGGCGCTGACCGAACAGACCATCCGCAGCTCGTTCCTGAACTGCTCCAAGGGCGAGGCCGGCCGGCTCGCCGTGCCGCGCGACCTCGCGGACCGGCCCTGGGGCGACCTCGACTTCCTCGGCTGGCGCGACCCCGCCGCACCCGACCGCGGCTACCTCGTCGCGGAGCGCGACGGGGCGCCGGTCGGCGTCGCGCTCCGTGCGAACACCGGCCGTCGCGGCCTGCACCGCAGCATGTGCTCGCTCTGCCTCACCGTGCACCCCGGTGACGGCGTGAACCTGATGGCGGCCCGCCGTCCGGGCGCGGCGGGCCGCCAGGGCAACACGGTGGGCCTGTACCTCTGCGCCGACCTCGCCTGCTCGCTCTACGTGCGCGGCCTGCGGGTGGCCGGGCCGGGCGGGCGCATGGGCGAGTCGCTCACCGTGGCGGAGCAGGCGGAGCGCACCCGGGCCAACCTCTTCGCGTTCCTCGACCGGCTCTCCGCGTGACGGCGCCGCTCCCGTGTCCGTCGCCGGGAGCCGGGAGCCGGGAGTGGGGAGTGGGGAGTGGGGAGCGGGGCGAACGGAGCGGGGGCGGACGGAACGGGCCGGTGCCGGTGGTCGGGGACCACCGGCACCGGCCCGTTCCCGTTCGGTGCCGTCAGGGTCGTGCGGTCGGTCAGACCGTCCGGGACGGGCGCCGGCCGACCACCAGGGCCAGCACGCCGGCCGTTCCGGCGGCCGCGGCCACGCTGGTCAGCGCCAGCGGCAGGCCGACGGCGTCCGCGAGGAAGCCGATCACCGGCGGGCCGATCAGCATGCCCGCGTAGCCGAGGGCGGAGGCGGTGGCGACACCCTGCGGGCCGCCGGTCTCGCCGGCCCGGCCGATGGCCAGCGGGAAGATGTTCGCCAGGCCGATGCCGACCAGGACGAACCCGCCGAGTGCCGCGGGGACGGACGGCACCAGGGCCGCGATCAGCATGCCGGTGGCGGCGGTGAGGCCGCCGAGCAGCATCAGCCGGGTCGCGCCGAGCCGGATGGAGAGCCAGGTGCCGCTGACGCGTCCGGCGGTCATCGCGAAGGCGAAGGCGGCGTACCCGGCGGCGGCCATGCCGGCGCTCGCGTGCACGTCGTCCGTCAGGTGCAGGGTCGCCCAGTCGGCGAGCGCGCCCTCGCCGTAGGCGGTGAAGAGGGCGGTCAGGCCGAGCAGCACCACCAGCAGGCGGGCGTGCCGCGGGGTGCCCGACGCCTTGGCGGCCGTCCTGGACGTCCTGGCGGCCGGGGCGGTCCGCACGGCCGGACGGGCGGCGGGACGGCTGCGCAGCAGGACGGCGCCGGCCGCGGCCGTGACCAGCAGGCCGACGGCCCCGCCGAGGGCGAGCGCCCAGGCCGCGCTCAGCGTGCCGGCCAGCAGACCGCCGACCGCCGCGCCGAGCAGGCCGCCGAGGCTGTAGCCGGCGTGGAAGCTCGGCATGACCGGGCGGCGGAGCTCGGAGACCAGCTCGACCGCGGCGCTGTTCATGCTGACGTTCGCCGCGCCGTACCCGGCGCCGAAGATCAGCAGGACACCGCCGAGCGCGGCCACCGAGTGGGTGTGCGCCGGGAGCGGCACGGCCAGGGCGACCAGGGCGACCGAGCCGACGGTGACCGGGCCGCTGCCGTACCGCACGACGAGCCGGCCGGCCAGGGCCATGGTGGCGACGGCGCCGGCGGAGATGCAGAGCAGGGCCAGCCCGAGCGCGCTGTGGGAGGCGTGCACCTGCAGGCGGATGTCGGGGATGCGGACCACCCACGCGGCGAACAGGAAGCCGTCGACCGCGAAGAACGCGGTCAGCGCGAGCCGGGCGGCGGACCAGGTGCGGGGCGTGCTGCCGGGGGCCGTACGGATGGTGCGGGGGGCGGAGGCGGGGCTGTCGGCGGCGGAGGACCGGGCGTCTGTTTTGTTCAGTAGCGGCACAAAGTAAGAATAGGGGAGTGCCCACCTCATCCACAAGTGCCCAGCCCCCGACGGGTCCGCAGCGCCCGGCGGATCCGCGCACCCCGCCGGACCCGCAGCCCCCGGCCGGATCCCGCACCCCGGGCGGGCCCCGCCCCGCCGGCGCCGAGCACCGCCGCGCGGCGCCCGACCGCGGCCGCACCCTGCTCGGACCCGCCCTCGCACTCGTCCACACCGGCCGTGCCCCCACCCGCTCCGCCCTCACCACCGCACTCGACGTCACCCGCGCCACCGCCGGGGCCGTCACCGGCGAGCTGGAGGCGCTCGGCCTGATCACCGTCGACTCCCGCCCCGCCGGCGGCGGCCGCGGCCGGCCCTCGCACCGGCTCGCCATCGACCCGGCCGGGCCCGTCGTCGTCGCCGCCCAGATCCACGCCGACAGCCTCAGCGTCACCCTCGCCGGCCTCGGCGGCAGCCTCGACAAGCCCCGCTACCTGCCGCTGCCCGCCGCCACCGACCCCGTCCGGATGCTGCGCGCCGTGGCCGAGGCGGGCGCCGACCTCGCCCGCAGCACCCACCGCCGCTGCCTCGGCATCGCGCTCGCCCTCCCCAACCCGGTCACCGAGCCGGACGGCACCGCCCTGGCCGCCCTGCACTTCTCCTGGCCCAGCGGCACCCCCGTCGCCGACCTCTTCGACGAGGAGGTGCGGCGCGCCGACTTCGGCCCCCGCGCCCGCACCCCGCTGCCCAGCGCCGTCGCGAACGACGCCAACCTCGCTGCCCTCGCCGAGCACCGCCACGGCGCCGGACGCGACGCCCGCCACCTGCTCCTCGTCACCTCCGGCCACCGCGGCGTCGGCGGCGCGCTCGTCATCGACGGCCGGCTGCACACCGGCAGCGCCGGACTCGCCCTGGAGGTCGGCCACCTCACCGTCGACCCGCTCGGCCGCCCCTGCGGCTGCGGCAACCGCGGCTGCCTCAACGCGGAGACCGACCCCGAAGCCCTCTTC
Source organism: Kitasatospora sp. NE20-6 (assembly GCF_045862635.1). Taxonomy (NCBI): domain Bacteria; kingdom Bacillati; phylum Actinomycetota; class Actinomycetes; order Kitasatosporales; family Streptomycetaceae; genus Kitasatospora; species Kitasatospora sp. NE20-6. The sequence goes on along the minus strand of NZ_BPRL01000036.1, from coordinate 104,259 downwards.
GTCGCCGCCGGGCTCACCCCCGACCCGCTCACCCCGCTCTTCGAACAGGCCCGAAGCCTCGCCCGCTCCGCCGCCGCCGACCCGCCCGACCCCGTCGCCGAAGCGGCCGTCGCCCACGTCGTCGACCGCCTCGGCCTCGGCCTGGCCGGACTGGTCAACATCCTCAACCCCGACCGCATCGTGCTCAGCGGCCTCCACCTCGACCTGCTCGCCGTCGCCCCCGAACGCCTCGCCGCCGTCGTCGCCGACCGCTGCCTCTGGGGCCGCAGCGGACGCGTGCCGATCGTGCCCGCCCAGGTCGACCACGCAGGCCTCGCCGGCGCGGCCGAACTCGCCTGGGAGCCCTACCTGCAGGACCCGCAGGCGGTGCCCACCGGCCGCGCCTGAGCCGGTCCCCCCGGAACCCGCTGCACCGGGCGCCCGTCCGCCGCTACCGTGGAGACGTCCCGCCCGGGCGCGGCGGACGGAGAGGGGCCCGACCGTGGCGTACGAACTCGACCACGTGGTGCTCTGGGTGGCCGACCCGGTGCGGTCCGCCGCCTTCTACCGCGACACCGTCGGCCTCGAACCCGTCCGCCTCGCCGCGTACGAGGCCGGGGAGGCGCCGTTCGTCAGCCTGCGCATCGGCCCGGGCACGCTCGTCGACCTCGTGCCGCTGCGCCTCGCCGACGGCCTGAACGCCGCCCCCGGGGCGGAGGGCAGCGCGGGCAACAAGCACAACCACGTCTGCCTGGCCACCACCGCCGCCGGGTTCGAGGCCCTGCACGCCCGCCTCACCGCCGGCGGCCACCACGTCACCCCCTTCGCCACCGACTCCTTCGGCGCCCGCGGGACCGCCCCCCGCACCTTCTACTTCGCCGACCCGGACGGCAACGTGCTCGAAGCCCGCCACTACGCGGAGACCGGCGGTCGCTGAGACCTGCGGATCCGGGGCCCTGCGGATCCGGGGCCCTGCGTTCTTCCGGGAGGACTCCACCTGGACGCTCGCCGGAGACCTGCCGCTCTCCCGCACCTGGACCGGCCCGGACGAGATCCTCGGCGAGTTCGTGCCCGCGATGGTCGCCCGTCTGCTGCCCGGGACCATGGAGTTCTCCGTCGACGGCGTGCTCGCCGACGGCGACCGGGTGCTCGCCGAGTGGAACACCCGGGCCACCACCCGCACGGGACACCGCTACGACCAGCACTGCCTCGCCGTCATCACCGTCCGCGACGGCCGCCTCGCCGACGTCCGTGAGTACCTCGACAGCCTGCACGCGCGGACCACGGTGTTCGCCCGAGCCGCCGGCGGCCGCGCCCGCGGGCAGGGGCCCCGGCCGCCGGGATATCGGCTGGCCGTCCGGTGCGGCGGGCTGCTTGGATCCCCCCATGGACGACACACCCGTACCCCTGCCGGACGGTTACGAGATCTCCGCCGACCCCGCCCGCCTCGACGCGGAACGCATCCACGGCTGGCTGTCGGGCGACGCGTACTGGGCCCGCGGGCGCTCACGTGAGAAGCAGGACGCCGCGATCGCGGGCTCCCTCAACCTCGGCGTCTACGAGACCGGCACCGGCGCGCAGGTCGGCTACGCCCGCATCGTCACCGACCGGGCCACCTTCGCCTGGCTCTGCGACGTCTACATCGCCCCCGCCGCCCGCGGACGCGGCCTCGGCACGGCCCTCGCGGCCGCCGTCCGCGACCACCTCGCGGGGCACGGGCTGCGTCGGGTGATGCTCGCCACCGCCGACGCCCACGAGGTCTACGCGAAGGCCGGGTTCGAGCCGCTGGCGGCGCCCGACAAGTGGATGGTGCTCGGCGAGCAGTAGCCCGCCGGCTCACCGGGCCCGCTGCCGCCGCACCTCCGCGGCCACCGCCAGGAAGTGCCGCAGCAGCGGGCCGTCGTCACCGGCCCGCCACGCCACCGCGACGGAGGTGCGGGCGGTCGCCGGTGCGGTGCGGCGGTAGGCGACACCGGGCAGCCGCAGCCTGCGGACGCTCTCGGGCGCGAGGGACACCCCGAAGCCGGCGGCGACCAGCGCGGCGACGGTCTGCCACTCCACGGCGCGCTGCACGACCCGTGGCTCGAAGCCCGCCTCCCGGCACACCCCGACGATGCGGTCGTGCACGGTCGGCCCGTCGACCCGCGGCAGCAGCACGAACGGCTCGGCGGCCAGGGCGGCGACCGGCACCACCCGGCGCGCGGCCAGCGGATGCCCGGCGGGCAGCACGGCGACGAACCCCTCGGTGAGGAGCGGCCGGACGGCGAGCCCCGGGTCGTCCGGCGGTTCGCGGAGCAGCCCCACGTCGAGCGCCGCCTCCTGCAGCGCCGCTACCTGCGGGGCCGTGGTCATCTCACGGATCTCCAGCTCCACCCCGGGGTGGCGGTCCCGGAACGCCCGCAGCAGCTCCGGCAGCACGGTCGGCGCGAGCGAGGCCGCGAAACCGATCCGCAGCAGGCCCGCCCCGCCCGAGGCGACCCGCCGGGCGGCCCGCAGCCCGCCCGCCACGTCGTCCAGCGCCCGCCGGGCGGCGGGCAGCAGTTCCTCCCCGGCCGGGGTGAGCGACACCCGGCCGGGCCCGCGCAGGAACAGCGGATGGCCGACCTTTGCCTCCAGCCGGCGGATCTGCTGGCTCAGCGGCGGCTGGGCGGTGCCGAGGCGTTCCGCGGCCCGGCCGAAGTGCAGCTCCTCGGCGAGCACGGTGAAGGCGTGCAGCTGGTGCAGGGCGAGTTCGGGTCCGTCCATACGCCCAGCGATATCACAGGAGTCCCCGGGAAGTATTGGACGTATCGCCGCAGGCTGCCTAGCGTCTCGGGCATGAGAGAGCGGCGCGCGATCCTGAGCGGATCCACCTTCGAGGAACAGATCGGCTACGCCCGGGCGGTGGTCGACGGCGACCGGGTGCACGTCTCCGGCACCACGGGCTTCGACTACGCGGCGATGACCATCTCCGGCGACGTCGTCGAACAGGCCGAGCAGTGCCTGCGCACCATCACCGCGGTGCTCGCCGAGGCGGGCTGCACCCTCGCGGACGTCGTACGGGTGCGCTACCTGCTGCCCGAACGCGACGACTTCGAGCCCTGCTGGCCGGTGCTGCGCCGGGCGTTCGGTGCGGTGCGGCCGGCCGCCACCATGATGGTCTGCGGTCTCGCCGACCCGCGGATGAGGATCGAGATCGAGGTGGACGCGAGGCGGCCCGCCACCGGGGAGCGGTGACGGGCCGTCGGGTGAGCCGGGTGCCGGAGGAGGCTGCGGCTCACACCGAGTAGCCGAGGCGGCCCACGGTGCGGCGGCCCAGCAGGCGCAGCAGCGGGGCCCGGCGATACGTGGGCGGTTCGTCGGCTCCCCGGGCGAGACTGGCGAGCCGGTCGGCCTCGTGGCCGCGCACCTCGGCGGGCGCACCGATACCGCGGTCCTGGTCGGCGCCCGACAGCTCGACGAGGGCTGCAACGAGTACGGAGTAGTCGCTCATTTGGAGTTCCTTTCGGCTGATTACCTCTGACCTCAAGGATGACGTGCCGTCATGACATCAGGTTTGCAGGCGGGTCTCACTTGCATGGCCGATCGGCGACCGGAGGTTACGGAACGGTGTCGGTACCGCCCCGGTGTTACGGCGGGCGGTCGCGGCCGCCGGGCCGGCCCGGCGGCCGCGTGGGTGGGAATCCGTGGCCCCCGCCGCACGTTCGGCCGGGTATGACCGTACTGCCGGGCACGTCGCTGCCGTCTTCCGCCGAGATCCTCCGCTACGCCGCCTTCACCACCGACCCGGCCGGAGGCAACCCTGCCGGGGTCGTGCCGGACGCCGCCGGGGTCGACGACGGTACGGCCCTCGCCGTCGCCGCCGCGCTCGGCTACTCCGAGACGGCCTTCCTCACCCGCACCGGCGAGCGGACCTACGCGGTGCGGTACTTCAGCCCGGTCGCGGAGGTGCCGTTCTGCGGGCACGCCACCATCGCCTCGGCCGTGGCGCTCGCCGAGCGGGCCGGGCCGGGCGAGCTGCTGTTCGAGACCAAGGCCGGTCCGGTGCCCGTCACGGTGGTGGCCGACGCGCAGGGCGTCCTCACGGCGACCCTCACCAGCGTGGAGCCGTCCGTGGAGGCGGTCGCGGACGCCGACCTCGCCGAGGCGCTCGCCGCCCTCGACTGGAGCCGCGACGACCTGGACGAGACCCTGCCGCCGCAGATCGCCTACGCGGGCGCCCGGCACCTGGTGCTCGCCGCGGCCACCCGCCGCCGACTGGCCGAGCTGGCCTACGACTTCGACCGGCTGGCCCGCCTCATGACGCGGCTCGACCTGACCACGCTGCAGCTGGTGCACCGCGTGTCGGACCGGGTCTTCCACGCCCGCGACCCGTTCCCGGTGGGCGGTGTCGTCGAGGACCCGGCGACCGGGGCCGCCGCTGCCGCGTTCGGTGCCTACCTGCGCGAGCTGGAGGGCCTCGGCCAGGCGGTGCTCACGCTCCACCAGGGCGAGGACCTCGGCCGGCCGGGCGTCCTCACGGTCGAGCTCCGCGAGGGCGACGGACGGGTGCGGGTCAGCGGCAACGCGGTCCGGATCCCCGACCCGCTGGGCTGACCGCCCCCGCGCCGACCACCGGCGGGGCGGAGCGGGCGGCGGAGGCGGGAGCAGGCGTACTCCACCGGGAGCAGCCGCGCCGACGCCGCCCGGAGGACGCCGCGGCAGGACGGCGGCGGCTAGCCTTCCCCGCATGACCGACGACGACCCCGCCGACGCCCTGCCCTGGCGCCCGCCGTGGGTGCGCGCGGCGAAGGCCGGGTGGCCGGTGGCGTCGTCCGTGCTCGTCGCCGTGCTCCAGGTGGCCGGGACCGCCGCGGCGGCCCGCCACCAGGCCGGGCGGGTGCCGCTCGACGCGCTCGCGTACGTGCTGCTGCTGCTCGGCCCGGCGCTGCTGGTGTTCCGGCTCCGCCGCCCGGTCGCCGTGGTCGCCGGCACCACCGTGGTCACGGTCGCCTACCTGCTGGCCGGATACGCCTACGGGCCGGTGTTCGTGAGCCTCGTGGTGGCGGTCTGCTCCGCCGTGCAGCAGGGGCACCGGCGGGCCGCGTGGGCCGCGGCCGGTGCCTTCTACACGGCGCACCTGCTGACCTCGTTCGTGCTGCCCGACGGGTGGGTGCGGGGCACGGCCGGCGGGCTGAACGGCTTCCAGGAGCTGGGCGTCGCCGCGTGGCTGCTCCTCGTGCTGGCGGTCGCCGAGATCCTGCGCTTCCGCCGCGAGCGGATGGAGGCCGTCCGGGCCGCGGCCGAGGAGGCCCGGCGCAGGCGTGCCGACGAGGAGCGCCTGCGGATGGCCCGCGAACTGCACGACATCCTGGCGCACAGCATCTCGCTGATCCACCTCCAGGCCGGGGTGGCCCTGGAGCTGCTCGACGCCCGGCCCGAGCAGGCCCGGGAGGCGCTGACCACCATCAAGGCGGCCAGCAAGGAGGCGCTGGGCGAGGTCCGGCAGGTGCTCGGCACCCTGCGGGGCCCGGACGCCGCCGCCCCGCGCAGCCCCGCCCCCGGGCTGGCCCGGCTCGACGAACTGGTGGCACAGGCCCGGCAGGCCGGGCTGGCCGTGACCGTCCGGGTGGAGGGGCGGGCGCGTCGGCTGCCCGCCGGGCTCGACCTCACGGCGTTCCGGGTCGTCCAGGAGGCGTTCACCAACATCGTCCGGCACTCGGTGGCACGGCAGGCCGACGTCCTGCTCCGCTGGACGCCCGACGGGCTGACCGTGCAGATCGACGACCCCGGGCCGGCCGGCCGCGACGAACCCGGCGGATCCGGCAGCGGGCTGACCGGCATGCGGGAGCGGCTGGCGGCGGTCGGCGGCACGCTGGAGGCAGGACCGCAGGACGGCGGTTTCCGGGTGCGGGCCTGGCTGCCCGCGGAGCGGTGAGGAGCCGTACGTGATCCGGGTGGTGCTGGCGGACGACCAGGCGCTCGTACGGGCGGGCTTCCGGGCGCTGCTCGACGCCCAGCCCGACATCGAGGTCGTCGGGGAGGCGGGCGACGGCGGGGAGGCCGTCGCGCTCGCCGGGGAACTCCGCCCCGACGTCGTCCTGATGGACATCCGGATGCCCCGGCTCGACGGCCTGCAGGCGACCGCCCGGATCGGCGCCGACCCCGGCCTCGACGGTGTGCGCGTGGTGGTGCTGACCACCTTCGAGCTCGACGAGTACGTCTTCGAGGCCCTGCGGGCGGGCGCGGCGGGCTTCCTGGTGAAGGACACCGAGCCCGCCGAACTGGTGCGGGCCGTCCGGGTCGTCGCGGCCGGAGACGCCCTGCTCTCCCCGGGCGTGACCCGCCGCCTCATCGGGGAGTTCGCCGCCCGCTCGAAGGCCCCGCAGCCCGGTGCCCCCGGCCCGCTCGACGCCCTCACCGACCGCGAACGCGAGGTGCTGGCCCTCGTCGGCCTCGGCCTGACCAACGAGGACATCGCCCGCCGGCTGGTCGTCAGCCCGCTCACCGCCAAGACCCATGTCAGCCGGGCGATGGTGAAGCTCGGCGCCCGCGACCGCGCCCAGCTCGTCGTCACCGCCTACGAGTCCGGCCTCGTCCGGCCGGGCTGGCTGGGGTAGCCCACGGCGCCGGGAGACGTCGGGAGGGAGGCGGAAAGCGGGAGTCGGCGGGCGGGAGCCAGGAGGTCAGGAGGTCAGACGTCCCATGCCCGCGGCCGGTCCTGGGCCTCCCACTCGGGGCGCAGCAGGCCGAGGACGGCGACGTCGTGGCGCCGTCCGCGGTGCATGCAGGCCGACCGCCGGACACCCTCGTGCGTGAAGCCCGCCGAGGCGAGCGTGCCGAGGGCGGCGGCGTTGGTGGTGTGGGTGTTCGCCTCCAGCCGGTGGAGGGGGAGTTCGCCGAAGGCGAGGTCGGTCAGGGTGCGCAGGGCGTCCACGGCCAGCCCGCGGCGGCGGTGACCGGGGGCGAGCATCAGCTCCAGCTCGGCGGAGCCGTCGGCGAAGTCCTGCTGGAAGACCGCGCAGTGGCCCACCGGGGTGCCGTCGGGCAGCAGGATCAGGAAGTCGTCACGGTCGCTGTTGTCGACGTCGCGTTCGATGCGCGCGCGCAGCGCGGAGAGCGGGCGCGGCCAGATGCCGATCTCGTGCGCGGCCGTCGGGTCGGAGCGCCACCCGTGCAGGAGTTCGGCGTCGTCGACGTCCAGCGGCGCGAGGGCGACGAGCCGGCCGCGCAGGGTGGTCGGACGGTCCGTCACGGTGTCGTCGGCGTCTGCGTTTGCGTCGGCGTCGGACTCCGCGGTTGCGGCGGTGGTCATGGGTGGCTCCCGTTCGTCGGTCGATCCGTGCGGATGCTACGAGCGTGCGGCCGCCGCGGCCAGCGGATTTCGTCCGGCACCGGACGTACTGCACCGGACGTGCCCCACCGGACGTACTGCGCCGGGAGTAGCCGCGGAGCCGCTGCCCGGAGGACGCGCCGCACGGGGACGCCGCGGGAGGCTCGGAGCATTCCGAGACATCCCCGCACCCGAGGAGTTGGACGACATGGACGTCCTGTTGGCACACGCCGACGGCCGGTGGGCCGGCCCCGGCCCGTGGATCCTGCTGGTCCCGCTGTTCTGGGCGGCCGTCGTGCTGCTGGTCGTGCTCGTGCTGCGCCGTACGGCCCGGCGCCGCGGCGGCTGCGGACGCGGCACCGGCCCGCTCGCCACGCTCGGCGACCGGTACGCCCGCGGCGAGATCGACGCCGACGAGTACCGCGCGAAGCGGGCCGTCCTCACCGAGAGGCCCGACCGCGCCGACACCTCCGGCGGTGTGGTGTGAGCACCGTCGTCGACCTGCACGCGGCGGCGCGCGTCGCGGACGCCGTGAAGGTGTACGGCACCGGGGAGACGCGGGTGCGGGCCCTGGACCACGTGACGGTGGAGTTCCCGGCCGGGCGCCTCACCGCGGTCATGGGCCCGTCGGGTTCGGGCAAGTCCACGCTGATGCACTGCGCCGCCGGCCTGGACACCCTCACCGCCGGCCGCGCGTACATCGGCAGCACCGAGCTCGGCACGCTCGACGACCGCCGCCTCACCGAGCTGCGCCGCGCCCGGATCGGCTTCGTCTTCCAGGCGTTCAACCTGGTGCCCACCCTCACCGTGCGGGAGAACATCACCCTGCCGCTCGACCTGGCCGGCACCGCACCCGACCGCGCGTGGGTGGACGCGCTGATCGACGTGGTCGGCCTCGGCGACCGGCTGCGCCACCGGCCCTCCGAACTCTCCGGCGGCCAGCAGCAGCGCGTCGCCGTCGCCCGCGCACTCGCCGGGCGCCCGCAGGTGGTGTTCGCCGACGAGCCGACCGGCAACCTCGACTCCCGGTCCGGCGCCGGGGTGCTCGGCCTGCTGCGGCAGGCCGTCGACACCATGGGCCGGGCCGTGGTGATGGTTACGCACGACCCCACCGCCGCCGGGTACGCCGACGAGGCGCTGTTCCTCGCCGACGGTCGGCTCGTCGACCGCATGCGCGCGCCGACCGCCGACCGGGTGCTCGACCGGATGAAGGCCTTCGACGGCGCCGCCGACCGCCCGGACACCGACGGCGGTGCGTCGTGAACACCGCCCTGCGGATCGGCCTGCGCTCCGCCCGCGCCCACCGCCGCCGTCTGGCCGGAACCGTGCTGGCCGTGCTGCTCGGTGTCGCGTTCCTGACCGGCACGATGGTGCTCGGCGACACCCTGCGGGCCAACTTCGACACCCTCTTCGCCGACGCGAACGCCGGCACCGGCGCCGTGGTGCGCAGCGCCGACGTGCTGCCCGCCGAGAACGTCCCCGGCGGCGTCCGGGCGCCGGTCGACGCGGCCCTCGCCGACCGGCTGCGCACCGTGCCCGGGGTGAGCGCGGCGGAGCCGTCGGTGCAGGGCGCCGGACAGCTCGTCGGCCGCGACGGGCAGCCGGTCGGCGGCAAGGGTCCGCCGACCCTGGCCGGCAACTGGCTGACCGACGCCACCCTCAACCCGTACCGGCTGGCGGAGGGCCGGGCGCCCGCCGCGCCCGGCGAGGCGGTCGTCAACCGGGGCGCGGCGAAGGCGGGCGGCCTGCACCTCGGCGACACGACGGTGCTGCGCACGCCCGACCCGGTGCGGATCACGGTCGTCGGCATCGCGACGTTCGGCGCGGACGCCGACGGCATGGGCCCGTCCACCTTCACCGCCCTCACCCTCGCCGACGCGGAGCGCCACCTCACGCCGAAGGGCGCGGGGCAGGCGTCCGCGATCAGGCTGCGCTCGGACACCCTGACGCAGGAGCAGCTGGTGGACCGGGTGGCGCCGCTGCTGCCGGACGGCGTCGAGGCGCTGACCGGGCAGGCGGCGACCGCCGAGTCGACCGCGGACGTCTCGGGGCGGTTCCTCACGATGTTCACCACGCTGCTGCTGGTGTTCGCCGGGATCGCGCTGCTGGTCGCGACGTTCACGATCCACAACACCTTCGCCATCGTCGTCGCCCAGCGCACCCGGGAGAACGCCCTGCTGCGGGCGCTCGGTGCGAGCCGTCGGCAGGTGCTCGGCGGCACCCTCGCCGAGGCGGCCGTGGTGGCGGTGCTCGCCTCCGCGGCCGGGCTGCTCGGCGGGATCGGCGTGGCGGCGGGCCTGAAGGCACTGTTCGCCGGGCTCGGCTTCGCGCTCCCGGCGGGCGGCACGGTGGTGGCCGCGGCGTCGGTGCTGCTGCCGCTCGCGGTGGGAGTCGTGGTCACGCTCGGGTCGGCGCTGGTGCCGGCCGTCCGGGCGGGCCGGACGGCGCCGCTCGCCGCCCTGCGCGAGAGCGCGGTGGACGGTGCGGCGGCCGGCCGGGCGGCGGCCGTCCGCGTCGTGCCGGGCGGTGTGCTGCTCGCGGGCGGGGTCGCGGCGGCGGCCGTCGGCGCCACCGGCGGGCCGTCGGTCGTGCTGACGGCGGCCGGGGCGGTGGCGGCGTTCGCGGGCACGGTGGTGCTCGGCCCGGTCGCGGCGGTGCCGGCCGTCCGGGTGCTCGGGGCGCCGGTCGCGCGGCTGCGCGGGGTCGCCGGGGTGCTGGCCCGGCGGAACGCGGCCCGCAACCCGTCACGGACGGCGGCGACCGCGACGGCCCTGATGACGGGCGTGGCCGTGGTGACGCTCTTCACCGTCTTCGGCGCCTCGATCCGCGCGACGCTGGACGACACCGTCGACCGCTCGTTCGCGGGCGATCTCGCGGTGACGGCCCCGTCGTTCGGCGCGGGCGGCAGCGGGGTCAGCCCGCGGCTCGCCGCCGCGCTCCGGCAGCTGCCGGAGGTCGGGCAGGCCGTCGGGCTGGGCCGCGGCGTCGCCCGGATCGACGGGCACGGCCGCGAACTGGACGTCACCGACCCGGGCCGGCTGGCCGGCGTGGTCGACCTCGGCCGGGTCGACGGCGACCTGACTGCGCTCGGCACGGACGGCCTGGCGGTCTCCCGCAGCGAGGCGGCGGCCCGCGGCTGGCGGGTGGGGGCGGTCGTGCCGGTGGCGTTCACCGACGGCACGGCCCGTTTCACGGTGCGCGCGCTGTTCGAGGGCGGCGGCGTCGCCGGCGACTACCTGATGACGCGTGAGGCGTGGGCGCCGCACCGTGCGCAGGACAGCGACGGGATGGTCGCGGTCGCCCTGCGGCCCGGGGTGGGCCTCGCGGAGGGCCGGGCTGCGGTCGAACGGGTCGCCGCGGAGTTCGGCGGCCCGCAGGTGCAGGACCGCGACGCGTACGCGGCGAGCGCCGCCGGGGGCGTCGACATCATGCTGTCGGTGGTGTACGCGCTGCTGGCGCTGGCGGTGCTGATCGCGCTGCTCGGCATCGCCAACACGCTGACGCTGGCCGTGCACGAGCGCACCCGGGAGCTCGGCCTGCTGCGGGCGGTCGGGCAGACGCGGGGGTCGCTGCGGGCGATGGTCCGCTGGGAGTCGGTGCTGGTGGCGGCGTTCGGCACGGTCGGCGGCCTGGGTCTGGGGGTGTTCCTCGGCTGGGCGCTGGTGCGGGCCTCGGACGCGGCGGGCACCGGCTCGTTCGCCCTGCCGCCGGGCCGGCTCGCGGTGGTGCTGCTGGCCGGGCTCGTCGCCGGGGCTGTCGCGGGGCTGCGTCCGGCGGGGCGCGCGGCGCGGCTGGACGTGCTGCGGGCGATCGCGGCGGACTGACCTCCGGCCGTCGCGGCGGGGTGGCGGGGGTGCCGGCGTGGTGTCGGCGGGCGGGGGTGCCGGCGGGGTGCTGGTGGGCGGGGGTGCCGGCGTCGCGTCGGCCTCCCCGCCGATAAGGGTTCGCTGGAGATACCGTAACAGTCACTTATCGTAGGTGACTGTTACACTCGGTGGAGGTGGTGCCGCCGGGACAGGGGTGCCCCGTCCGACCCAGGGTGCCGGAGCGGCGCCCGCCCGAGGGAGGCTCGTGATGGCCCTGCACACCGTGGACGTGGACCGTTCCGACGCCGCCTACCGGGCCTGGCTCAAGGAGGCCGTCCGCAGGGTCCAGGCGGACGCCAACCGTTCCGCCGACACCCACCTGCTGCGCTTCCCCCTCCCCGGGGAGTGGGGCATCGACCTCTACCTCAAGGACGAGTCGACCCACCCCACCGGCAGCCTCAAGCACCGCCTCGCCCGCTCGCTCTTCCTCTACGGCCTGTGCAACGGCTGGATCAGACCCGGCAAGCCGGTCATCGAGGCGTCCAGCGGCTCCACCGCCGTCTCGGAGGCGTACTTCGCCAAGCTGATCGGCGTCCCCTTCATCGCGGTGATGGCCCGCACGACCAGCCCCGCCAAGATCGAGCTGATCGAGTTCCACGGCGGCCGGTGTCACCTCGTCGACGACCCCTGCGAGGTCTACGAGGTCTCCGCGCGGCTCGCCGAGGAGACCGGCGGCCACTACATGGACCAGTTCACCTACGCCGAGCGCGCCACCGACTGGCGCGGCAACAACAACATCGCCGAGTCGGTCTTCGCCCAGCTCCGCCTGGAGCCCCACCCCGAACCGGCCTGGATCGTCGCCACCGCCGGCACCGGCGGCACCTCGGCCACCATCGCCCGCTACGTGCACTACATGCAGTACGACACCCGGATCTGCGTCGCCGACCCGGAGAACTCCTGCTTCTTCGACGGCTGGGTCGACCGCGACCCGGACGCCGTCTGCACCACCGGCTCGCGCATCGAGGGCATCGGCCGGCCCCGCATGGAGCCCAGCTTCGTGCCCGGCGCCGTCGACCGGATGATGCGGGTGCCCGACGCCGCCTCGATCGCCGCCGTCCGCGTGCTGGAGCGCGTCCTCGGGCGGAAGGCCGGCGGCTCCACCGGCACCGGCCTGTGGAGCGCCCTGCGGATCGTCGCCGAGATGCGCGCCGCGGGCCGGCGGGGCAGCGTCGTCACCCTGATATGCGACCCCGGCGACCGCTACCTCGACAAGTACTACGCCGACACCTGGCTCGCCGCGCAGGGCCTCGACATCGCGCCGTACGTCGCCGAGCTCGACGCCTTCCTCGGCGGCACCGCGATCGGCCTCGGCTGACGGCACCTCACCGGCTGACGGCGCTTCACCGACTCCCGGCTCCCGGCCGCCGGGTGGTGGGTGGTGGGAGCACCGCACCGGATGGTAGGCATACGGCCATGGACGATCTTCTGACCGAACGCCTGGCCCTCCACCCGCTGACCGCGCCGGAGGCCGCCCGGATCGCCGCGGGCGAGCGCACCCCCGACACCCGCTGGGCCGCCGACTACCCCGCCGAGGGCGAGCGGACCGGCGCCCGGATGTTCCTCCGCGCCTGCGAGGCGGTCGGCGACCCCCAGCCCTTCGGCGGGTACGAGATACGGCTGCGCGCCGACGGCCTGGCCGTCGGCGGCATCGGCTTCCACGGGGGACCGGACGGCCACGGCACCGTCGAGGTCGGCTACGGCCTCGCCGAGTCCGCCCGCGGCCACGGGTACGCCACCGAGGCGCTGCGGGCCTTCGTCGGCCTGGCCGTCGCCCACGGCGCCGCGCTGGTGACCGCCAACACCACGCACGACAACGTGCCCTCGCAGCGCGTCATGACCGCTGCCGGCATGGTCCTCGTGCGCGAGGACGACGAACTGAAGTACTACGAGGCGCCGTCGGCCCGCTGACCGCCGCAGGTCACCACCGGCCGCTGGTGGCCGGTGGTGGCCGCTGTTGGCCGGCGGGACGGCCGTCCGCCGCGTGGTGATCGCGGTGTGTTCGTGATGCCGACTGCCCGTCAACCGTCCGACCCGGCAGCCCTCCACGTGTGTCCTTCCGTGGCCGGCCCGCCGGTGAGGTGCAGTGCAGTGCAGTGTGGTGCAGCGCAGTGCGGTGCAGTACCGGGGAGGGCGTGCGCGCGGGGCCGGGCGCGCCGCGGGCGGGCCGTGAGCCCCTGACCGGCTCCTGGCCCGCCCGTGGTGCCGTGCACCGCGCAGCGGTCGTCCCACCGTTCCGCCGCACCCGCGGCAGTCGTCCGGCGGCCGTTCGGCCGGCCGTCCTCGTGCCCCGGTCCCTCCTGTGCCGTCCAGGGCGCGCGTCGGTCTCCGCGTCCTGGTGCGGCCGTGCCCCGGTGCGGGGGCGGCCCGATCGTAGGACAGTCCGAGAGTTTCGGCCAGTACTTGGGTGAACTTCGCCGGGACGGGTCGGTGCAGGGCTGGCCGGAATGGGCGGGGCCGTGGACCGGAGCATGCATCAACTCCGCACGGAATCTGCCCGCAGGGGGATTGACCCCTTCGAAAATCTCCCCGTAGGTTGCCGTGAAACTTCCGGAACTTACTCCGAAATGTTTCGAAAAGCTCTCACCCCCACCCGAAGGGACACCTCGTGTCCGGATCGACCGTCACAACGACGCTCAGGGCCACCCGCACCGCCCTGGCCTGCACCGCCGCAGGAGCCGTGGCCGCGACCGTCCTCGGCCTGCCCGCCGCCTCCGCCGCCCCCGAGGGCGGCGCGGACCGGTCGAAGGCGCCCGCCTCCCGCACCCTCGGCGAACTCGGCGACCGCGCCGGCGTCCGGATCGGCACCGCGGTCGACATGTCCGCCCTCGCCTCCGACCCGACCTACCGGGAGAAGGCGGCCGCCGAGTTCAGCTCCGTCACCCCCGAGAACGTCATGAAGTGGGAGGCCGTCGAGCCCACCCGCGGCACCTACGACTGGGCCCCCGCCGACGAACTCGTCGCCTTCGCCCGCGCCAACCACCAGCTCGTGCGCGGCCACACCCTGGTCTGGCACAGCCAGCTGCCCGCCTGGCTCACCACCGGCGACTTCACCGCGGCCCAGCTGCGCGACATCCTGCACCGTCACATCACCGACGAGGTCACCCACTTCAAGGGCAAGATCTGGCAGTGGGACGTCGTCAACGAGGCGTTCAACGACGACGGCACCATGCGCGACAGCATCTGGCTGCAGAAGCTCGGCCCCGGCTACATCGCCGACGCCTTCCGCTGGGCCCACGAGGCCGACCCGAAGGCCAAGCTCTACATCAACGACTACAACGTCGAGGGCGTCAACGCGAAGAGCACCGCCCTCCACGACCTCGTCGTCGAACTCCGCAAGCAGCACGTGCCGATCGACGGCTTCGGAGTCCAGGGCCACCTCGACGTGCAGTACCCGGCCCCGCACGACATCGCCGACAACCTCGCCCGCTTCGACGCCCTCGGGCTGGAGACCGCGATCACCGAGGCCGACGTGCGCATCACGCTGCCCGCCGACGCCACCGAGATCGAGGCCCAGGCCCAGGCGTACAGCGTGCTCCTCCAGGGCTGCCTGCTCACCCGGCACTGCACCGACTTCACCGTCTGGGGCTTCACCGACAAGTACTCGTGGGTGCCCGGCGTCTTCAAGGGCCAGGGCTACGCCAACCTCCTCACCGACGACTACCGCACCAAGCCCGCGACCAACACGGTCCGCCAGGACCTGATGCTCGCCGCCCGCCGGCACTGAGCCCCCGGGCCCCGGCGGGCGGCAGGACGCGCCGCCCGCCGGGGCCCGGCACCCGCACCCGACGCCCCGCCCCCACCCCCACCGGGAGAACCGCCATGGACCGACCAGCCCAGCCCCGCACCGGCCGCCGCGCCGTCCTGGGGCTCGGCCTGGGCCTCACCGCCCTCGCCGCGACCCCGCTCGGCCCACTGCTCGGACTCACCGGCGAGGCCCACGCCGCCGACGCCGCAGCACACCCCGCCGGGGACTCCGCGGGCACCGGCCGGCCGGCCGACCCCGGCAGCTGGATCTCCTTCACCACTCGCCCCGGCGCCCTCGCCCTGGTCGAGAACGGCCGGGCCGCCCCGATCGTCGTCAGCGGCGCCGACCACCCGGGCGTCGTCCGCGCCGTCGGAGACCTGCAGGCCGACGTCGAACGCGTCACCGGGGTGCGCCCCGCCGTCGTCCGCGACACCGTGCCGCGCGGCCGCACCGCCGTCATCGTCGGCACCATCGGCCGCAGCCCGCTGATCGACGCCCTGATCGCCGCCGGCCGGCTCGACGTCACCGGCATCGCCGGCCGGTGGGAGACCTCCCTGCAGGCCGTCGTCGACCGCCCGCTGCCCGGCGTCGACCGCGCCCTCGTCATCGCCGGCAGCGACCAGCGCGGCACGATCTACGGCGCCTACGACGCCTCCCGCGGCATGGGCGTCTCCCCGTGGTACTGGTGGGACGACGTGCAGCCCCGCCGCCGCACCGCGGTCTACGCCCTGCCCGGCCGCCACAGCCAGGGCACGCCCGCCGTGAAGTACCGCGGCATCTTCATCAACGACGAGAACCCGGCCCTCGGCACCTGGGCGCCCGCCTACTTCGGCCCCGGCAAGGCCCCCGGCTTCCCCGGCGGCTTCAACGCCGACTTCTACGCCAAGGTCTTCGAGGCCATGCTGCGCCTCCGCGCCAACTACCTCTGGCCCGCCGTCTGGGGCCGCGCCTTCGCCGAGGACGACCCGCTCAACCACGCCACCGCCACCGCGTACGGCATCGTCATGGGCACCTCGCACGAGGCGCCGATGATGCGCGGCATCGAGGAGTGGAACCGGCACGCGGTGCCCGCCGTCCGCGACAGCACCGGCGCGATCACCACCCCCGGCCACGACCCGTACGGCGGCACCGGCGAGTGGTCGTTCCGCCGCAACGCCGAAGCGGTGAAGGCGTACTGGGCCGACGGCGTGCGCCGGACGGTCGAGCAGGGCATCGAGGGCGTCGTCACCCTCGGCATGCGCGGCAACGGCGACGTCGGCCTGCCCGACGGTGACGGCATCGAGCTGATGACCGAGATCATCGCCGCCCAGCGCGCGATCCTCGCCGAGGTCACCGGCCGCGACGTCACCGGCATCCCGCAGGTCTGGACGCTCTACAAGGAGGTCCAGCGCTACTGGGACCGCGGCCTGCGGGTGCCCGACGACGTCACCGTCGTGCTCACCGACGACAACTGGGGCAACGTCCGCAAGCTCCCCGACCTCGCGAACGAACCGCGCAGCGGCGGCTACGGCCTCTACTACCACTTCGACTACGTCGGCCAGGGCCGCAACTACAAGTGGGTCGACACCACCCCGCTGCCCAACCTGTGGGACCAGCTCCGCCAGTCGCACGCCTACGGCAACCACGGCCTGTGGGTCGCCAACGTCGGCGACCTCAAGGGCAACGAACTGCCCACGCAGTTCTTCCTCGACTACGCCTGGGCCCCCGACCGCTGGCCGCTGGAGAGCCTCCCCGAGTGGGAACTCGGCTACGCCCGCCAGCACTTCGGCGAGCAGCAGGCCCAGGAGATCGCCGACCTCCTCGCCGCGTACGGGCAGCTGCAGTCGGTGCGCAAGCCCGAGCTGCTCAACCGCCGGATCACCCTCGACCCGGCGAAGAACCCCGCCGACCCGGCCGCCGTCGTGTACGACGACCGGGCGACGCCGTTCAGCCTCACCGACCACCGCGAGCTCGAACGCGTCACGGCCCGCTGGCAGGAGCTGGCCGGGGACGCCGAACGCATCCGCCGCCGCCTGCCCGCCGCCGCCCAGGACGCCTGGTACGAACTGGTCGGCTACGAGGTCGCCGCCACCGCCAACCTCTACGCCCTGCGCGAGGCGGAGTTCACCAACCTCCACTACGCGCCGCAGGGCCGGGCCCTCACCAACGACCTCGCCGCCACGGCCGAGGCCCGGCTCGCCGACGACCTCGCCCTCGCCGACCGCTTCAACACCGCGGTGGCGAACGGCAAGTGGCGGGGCTTCCAGACCCAGCCGCACATCGACTACGGCGACGTCGACCGGTACGGCCCCAACGCCCCCTGGCAGCAGCCGGAACGTGACAACGTCGCCATCGCCGACGTGATCTTCCCCGCCGTCACCCGGATCGAGCTGCCCGACACCGCGGACATGGGCGTGGCCGTGGACGGCTCCGCCGCCTGGTGGCCGCACGCGCAGGACCCGGCCGTGCTACCGGAGTTCAGCCCCTACCGGACCGGGCCGGCGCCGTACGTCGAGGTGTTCAACCGCGGCCGGCGGCCCTTCGACTACCGGATCACCACCGGCGTGCCGTGGCTCACCGCCGACCGGCCCCGCGGCCGGGTCGACACGCAGCAGCGCGTCGCCTTCTCCGTCGACTGGGCGCGGGCCCCGAAGGGCACCACCGAGCTGCCCGTCACGGTCACCGGGGCCGGCCGCACCGTCACCGTGCGGGCCGTCGTGCGCCGCCCCGCGGTGCCGCGCGGCGGGCTCGCCGGCCATGTCGAGGCGGGCGGCCACGTCTCCGTCGAGGCCGCGCACCACACCAGGGCCGTCGGCCGCGACGGCATCGCCTGGCAGCGCATCCCCGGCATCGGCCGCACCGGCGACGGCATGACCCCGGTGCCCGTCACCGCGCCGCGGCAGACCCCGGGGGGCTCCTCCCCGCACCTGGAGTACCGGGTCAGCCTGTTCACCACGGGCCCGGTCACGGTCTGGGCGTACCTGTCGCCGCGCAACGACGCCCTCCCCGGCAAGGGGCTCGCGTACGCCGTCTCCTTCGACGACGCGCCGCCGCAGACCGTGGACACCGTCGCGGTGAGCGGCTCCGACGCGGGCACGATGAACCCGCAGTGGGCCCGCCGCACCTCCGACAACGTCAGCCTCACCGCCACCACCCACACCGTCACCGGGACGGGCGTGCACGTGCTGAGGTTCTGGATGGTCGACCCGACGGTGGTGCTGCAGAAACTGGTGGTCGACACCGGCGGCCTGCGGCCCAGCTACCTCGGCCCGCCGGAGAGCCACCGGATCGGCTGAACCCGGCCCTGCGCGATGCCGCCGCCCTGCCGCCGCCCCGGCCGGGCGGCGGCAGGGCGTCAGTCGTCGCGGCCGGCCAGCAGCACCTCGCCGATGTGCTCGCGGGCGGCCTGCGCCGCCGCGGCCGGCAGGGCGGAGTCCGTCACCCAGGTGTCGACCTCGGCGAGACCGGCGAAGGTCGACAGGCCGACGGTGCCCCACTTGGTGTGGTCGGCGACCAGCACCGTCCGCCGGGCGGAGGCGATCAGGGCCCGGTTGGTCTCCGCCTCGGCGAGGTTCGGCGTCGACAGCCCGGCCTCCGGCGAGATCCCGTGCGTGCCGAGGAACAGCACGTCGAAGCGGAGCGAGCGGATCGCCCGGTCGGCGACCGGCCCGACCAGCGCGTCGGACGGCGAGCGCACCCCGCCGGTCAGCACGACCGTCGACGCCGGGCCGCCCGCGCGGTGCGCGGCCTCGAACACGTCGGAGACCGGCACCGAGTTGGTGACGACGGTGAGGCGTTCGACGGCGGCGAGCTCCAGCGCCAGCGCGTACGTCGTGGTGCCCCCGGAGAGCGCGACCGCGGCGCCCGGCGCGACCAGGCCGGCCGCCACCCGGGCGATCTGCTCCTTCGCCGAGAGCTCCAGCGCGGACTTCGCCTCGAAGCCGGGCTCGTGGGTGCTGGCCGCCCCGGCGGGCACCGCCCCGCCGTGCACCTTCTCGATCGCGCCGAGCCGGGCGAGCGCGTCGAGGTCGCGACGGATCGTCATGTCGGAGACGTTCAGCTGCCGGGTGAGCTCGTTGACCCGGACGCCGCCGCGCCGCCGCACCTCGTCGAGGATCAGCGCGCGGCGCTGCTCGGCAAGCAGGTTGGCGTTGTCGGCCACGGGTCCTCCTCCGGTCGGGTGCGGCCCATCCTCGCATGCGGCCGGTCGGCCCCGGTGCCGTCGGGTCGGCCGGGGAGGTCAGCCGGGTCAGCCGGGGAGGTCCGCCGGGACGAGCAGTTGCAGTTCCTCCGTCGACGGGTCGTCGAGGTGCGCGATCCGTACGGCGTGCCGCTCCACCATCGTCTCGAACACCTGGCGGGCGGTGCGGCCGTTGCCGAAGCCCGGGCCGCGCTCCAGCGCGGCGAAGTGCACCAGCAGGGCGTCCTCGGTGGCGTCGGCGAGCGCGTACTCGTGCTCGGCGCACTGGGCCCGGGCGATCTCCAGCAGCTCGTCGGCGCTGTAGTCGGGAAAGGTGACCGTCCGTGAGAAGCGCGAGGAGAGACCCGGGTTGGCGGCGAGGAAGCGCTCCATCTCGGCGGTGTACCCGGCGACGATGACCACCACCTCGTCGCGGTGGTCCTCCATCAGCTTCACCAGGGTGTCGATGGCCTCCCGGCCGAAGTCGCGGCCGCCGTCCTCCGGCGCGAGGGCGTACGCCTCGTCGATGAAGAGCACCCCGCCGCGGGACCGGTCGAAGGCGGCCGCGGTGCGGATCGCGGTGGAGCCGATGTGCTCGCCGACGAGGTCGAGCCGGGCCACCTCGACGAGGTGGCCGCGCTGCAGCACGCCGAGCGAGGCCAGGATCTCGCCGTAGAGCCGGGCCACCGTCGTCTTGCCGGTGCCGGGGGCGCCGGTGAAGACCAGGTGGCGGCGGAGCGAGGGCGCCTTGAGACCGGCCCGGCGGCGGCGCCGGCCCACCGTGATCAGGTCGATCAGGGTGCGCACCTCCTGCTTGACGGTCGCCAGGCCGACCAGGGCGTCGAGTTCGGCGAGCGCCTCGTCGGCCGGGCGGCAGTCGGGGATCGGCGCGATGGCGGTGCCCGCGGCGGGCGGCCCGGCACTGGTGAGCCGGGCGGTGGCCGCGACGAGCTGCGGCACCGGCGGGGAGAAGGCCGCAGGGGGGAAGGCCGCCGGGGGAGCGGCGGCGGGGAGGGCCGCCGGGGGGAGCGCGGGGCGCGGCACCGGCAGTGCCGGCGGCGGCGCGACGTCGTCCGACACGCAGCCCTCGGTGACCGGCCCGGCCTCGGAGAACTCGAAGCCCGCCCGGCCGTTCTGCTCGGCCCGGCAGCGGGTCAGCACCGTGCGGCAGCCGTCGATGACGTGGAAGCCGAAGCCGCGCCCGTGCGAGACCCTGCAGTCCTCGAAGCTGCCGCGGCCCTGTGCGGAGACGTACACCCCGGCGTCGCCGGCGCCGCGCACCGTGCAGTCGCGCAGGACGGGGTCGGCGCCCTTGGCGACGATCACGCCGGAGGCGACGTCGGCGATCTCGCAGCCGGTGAGGAGGCCGCCGCTGCCGTGGTCGCGGAACCACAGGCCGGTGCCGGCCTCCTGGATGCGGCAGTCCGTCAGGTCGGCGGTGGCGCCGCCGCTCACGGACACCGCGGACGACCGGATGCGGCTGAAGGAGCAGTCGGTCGCGGAGGCCCGGGAGTCGCGGTCGAGCACGAAGAGGGCGTCGGGCAGGTCGTGCAGGCTGCAGTCGGTGAGGGAGACCCGGGCGCCGTCGCTGACCCAGAGCGCCGGGTAGTCGCCGCCCGCCGAGTGGATCTCGGTGCCGGTGGCCTCCACCTCGGTGCCGGCGTCCCACACGGAGAGGGCGCCGCGGCCGAAGCCGTGCAGGGTGCTGCGGTCGAGCCGCAGGCGGGCGCGGCCGCGCAGGTCTGCGGCGTTCTCCGGGAGTTCGTGGATCCGGCAGCCGGTGAGCAGGAGCTCGGCCCCGGTGTCGAGGGTCAGGCCGTTGCCGGTGACCCGGTGCACGGTGCAGTCGGTGAGCCGGCCGACCGCGCCGTCCTCCGCCTGCACGCCGCTGCCGCGGATCTCGTAGATCTCGCAGCCGGTGGCCTCGGCGCCGCTGCCGTGGCCGGTGATCAGCAGGCCGGCGCCGCCGGTGTGGTGCACCCGGCAGCGGTCGAGGACGGCGGCGGCGCCGCCGAGCACGGCGATGCCGGCCTGCCCGGCGGCGGAGACCTCGCACTCCTGGAGGCCCGCGCGGGAGCCGGCGCGCAGCCGGACGCCGAGGCCGGCGGGGTTGGCGACGGTGCAGGACCGCAGGACGGCGGAGGCGCCGTCGGCGATCTCGACGCCGACCGAGGCGTGGGTGTCGATGCGGCAGCCGGAGAGCCGGGCGCCGTCCGCGTCGACGAGCACGGCGGGCAGCGCGCGGTCGGAGCCCTCGACGACGAGGTCGTGCACGGTGGCGGCGGCCGTGAGCGTGAGCGGCACACCGGAGGCGGGGCTGATCCGTACGCTGCCCGGCCCTTCGGCGGCGAGCAGGGTGACGGGCTTGTCGACGAGGAGGTTCTCCCGGAAGGTGCCGGCCCGCACGGTCACGGTGTCGCCGGGTTCGGCGGCCTCCAGGCCCTCCCGGAGCGTCTCGTACTCCCCGGCGCGGCGGCGCCAGCGGGATCCGCTGTCCTGCGTGACCCGGACCCTGTGCTCAGCCATGCGGTCTGTCTTCCCACCTTCGTCGAGGCCCTGCGATGGTTGGCCGCCCGTCCGGTGCGGCCGCCGCCCGGCGGGCGGCGGCCGTCTCCGACTCCAACGAGCGGGCGGCGGCACGGTGCCGGTCGGCGGTGCCGGTCAGCGGCGCCGGTCCGGTTGGGGCCGCGGTCCCTCCTCCAGCACGGTGACCTCGTCGCCGAGGCGGACGGTGCCCAGGTCGTCGCCGGTGACGCCGTCGGGGCGTTCGGGCACGAGGTTCTGGCCGAAGACGAGCTTCTTGCCGAAGCGGCGGTGCCGGCCGAGGGCGAGCAGCGGCTCGGGGCCGCGCCGTTCGCCGCTCTCCTGGTCGGTGGTGGTGACCACGCACCGGCCGCAGGGCTTGGCCACCCGGAACTCCACGTCGCCGATGCGGATGCGGCGCCAGCCGTCCTCCGCCCAGGGCGCGGTGCCGGAGACGACCAGGTTGGGGCGGAAGCGCTCCATCGGCAGCGGTTCGGCGCGCCGGTCGTCCCCGGGGTGGTCGGTGGCGAGGTGCCGGTTGAGCGCGTCCAGCGAGGCGGTGGTGGCGAGCAGCAGCGGGAAGCCGTCGGCCATGCTGGTGGTCTCGCCGGGGCGGGCGTGCTCCAGGTCGATCTGCCGGCTGGTGGCGGGCTCGTCGAGATGCAGCAGCCGTACGTCGCCGAGGCGGTCGGCGAGCCAGATCTGCACCTCCTTGGCGGCCTCGACGGCGGGGAAGAGGGTGCCGAACACGTCGCCCTGCGCGGTCTGGTCGCCGGCCGCGGCGGAGGCGGCGGGCACGTGCACCCGGGCGCCGCCGGGGTCGGTGATCGTGAGGGAGCCGTCCTCGTGCGGGTGGACGCGGTACTGGCCGAGGGTGGGCTCGTCGCGCTGGGTGACGGCGCGGCCGGTGGGGCCTGCGAACATCCAGCGCCGGTCGCCCGCGAGTCCCCAGGGCTCGACCCGCGCGTCGGCGGGGCTGAGCCGGTAGGTCGACTTGACGGGGTAGACGTGGAGTCCTGTCAGCTGCGGCATGCCACCATCCTGCCAGTCGGCGGCGGATCCCCGGTGCGGTGCCCGGGAATGCGCGGGGGCCGTCCGGTCCGCCGTGGTAGGCGGGTCGGACGGCCCTCGGGAGACCTTGCCCTGCGCTGGCCCGGCGCGCACTCCGCCGGGGGGACGGATACGGTCAGCCGGCCTGCGGGTAGTAGGCCTGACCGGGGTACTGCGGCACGGGGCGCACCGGTGCGACGGGTGCGGCCGGGCGCAGCTGGTTGCCGCCGAAGCTCTGGTCGGGGAAGCCCTGCGGCTGGCCCTGGGTGCCGAACCCCTGCGCGCCGAACGGCTGGCCGGTCATCCCGGTGGGCGCCGACGAGAAGCTGTTCTGGCCGCCGAACTGGCCCTGGCCCCCGAACTGGCTCTGGCCGCCGAACTGGCCCTGCGCACCGAACTGGCCCTGGCCGCCGAACTGGCCCGGGTTGCCGCCCTGCTGCTGCGGGGCGTACGACTGCGGGGCGCTGCCGTAGCCCGGCACCGCGGCCTGCGGGGCGGACTGGTACATCGCCGGGCCGGTCTGCGCGGGGATGTACGAGGTGGCCGGGCCGCTGCTCGGGCCGGGGCCCAGGGCGAGGCGGGCCGGGGGCAGCGCGGGCAGGTTCGACGCGGGGGAGTCGAAGCCGTTGCCGTAGCCGGTGGCATGGCCACCGGTGTAGCTGCTGCCGTAGGAGGAAGCCGGGGGCAGGGCCGCCGGCACGTTGATGGGGGCGATCTGGGGCACACCGCGCTCTGCGACGAGGCTGTCGTAGATGGGCGTGCCGGAGGCAAAGGACGGAGAGGGGTAGCCGACTCCGTCGTAGGAGCGGGGCGAGGTCATGGGGCATACCGTAAGCCCACAACGTGCCTGCTGAGGAGAGTGGAAGAGGTGGGATTTCGACTGTTTACAGAGTCTTCGCTCGATCCGACGGATCGAAAGTGTTCATATCCGACATATTGTCGTCGACTTCCGGCCAACCTGCCCGGCCGACGGCCCGTCGAACGCGGGGCGAACCCCCGCCGTCGGCCGACCGGACCCTCCGCCGTGCGAACCGGAGGCGTGCGCACCGCCTGCATGCGCCGTCCGGCCCGGCCCCGGGGTGCGGAGCCGGACCGGAGGAACGAAACCGCCGGTCAGTGCACCTGGAGGGACTGCGCGGGGAACCCGGGCCGGCCGGCCAGCCCGCTGGTGCAGTGCGCGCATCGCACAGCCGCCGCCGGCACCGTGCTGAGGCAGTCCGGGCAGTCCGTCTTCGCGACGGGCACGTCCTTGACCGGCTCGAACCGGGCCTGCAGCCGGCCGACCGGCAGGACCACCGCGAAGTAGATGACCGCGGCCACGAGGACGAAGCTGATCAGCGCGTTCAGGAACGCCCCGTACGGGAACGTCGTGCCCGCGACGCTGAACGCCTCCTTGCTGAAATCACCCACCGCACCCGTCGCCACACCGATCAGCGGGGTCAGGAACGCCGTGACGAAACCGGTGACCACGGCCGTGAAGGCCGCACCGATCACGATGCCGACCGCGAGGTCGACGACGTTGCCGCGCAGCAGGAAACTGCGGAATCCCTTGAACACCGGGGCGACTCCTCGAAACGTACGTCAGGCCGTACGGGCCTGGGCGGGCCGGGCCGACGTAGGCCCGGCCCGCCATCCTGCCGACGCAAGCTCCGTGCGGTCCAGCCGAGTTCACCTGTTCCGGTGAGTTGTCGTACCGCGCAGGCCCGCAGGCAGGAAAGGCGTCAGATCCCGGCGGCGCGCAGCGCCCCCGCGTGCGCCTGCACCTTCAGCACCGCGCCCGCCACCCCGCGCACCGCGGCCTCCTCCATGTGCGACCAGAGCGGCACCGTCAGCACCGAGCCCGCCAGCCGGTCGGTCAGCGGCAGCGCCTCCGCCTGCCCCAGGTGCGCGTACGCCTGCTGCCGGTGCACCGGCGGGTGGAAGTACCGCCGGCTGTCGACCCCCTCCGCCTTCAGCGCCCGGCCGAGCTGCGCCGCGTCCAGGCCGAACGCCCCGGCGTCGTCGACGATGAGCGTCAGGTCCTTGAACGTCGAGGTGTCACCCGGCTCCGGCAGGGCGAGCCGCAGGCCCGGCACGCCCGCCACCTCCGCGGCGAACGCCGCCACCAGCGCGCCGCGGTGCGCCACCCGCTCGGTCAGCCCGGCCAGCGAGGCCAGGCCCACGGCCGCGTGCAGCTCGCTCATCCGCGCGTTCAGCCCGGGGAACAGCGTGTCGTAGTCGCCCGGGTTGCCGTAGTCGCGCGCGGTGCGCAGCGTCGCGGCGAGCGCGGCGTCCCTGGTGGCGACCAGGCCGCCCTCGCCCGCGACCGCCACCTTCGTCGGACTCATCGAGAACACCTCGGCCAGCCCGAACCCGCCCAGCGGCACCCCGCCGCGCGCGCTGCCGAAACCGTGCGCGGCGTCGTACACCAGCGGCACCCCGGCGGAGTCCGCCACCTCCTGCAGCCGCTCGACCTGGCACGGCGTGCCGTACACGTGGGTCGCCATCAGCGCGGCCGGGCGGTCGGCGGTCTTCAGCCGGGCCTCCGCGTCGTCCGGGTCGAGGGTGATGTCCTGCGCGCGGGCCTCCGCGAAGACGGGCGTGCCGGCCGCCCAGTGCGCGGCGTGCGCGGTCGCCGAGAAGGTGAAGCCGGGCATCACCACCGGCCGGCCGCCGTCCACGCCGGCCGCCTGCAGCACCAGCATCAGACCGGCCGTGCAGTTCGACACCGCCACCACGTGCTCCACCCCGAGCAGTGCGGCGGCGCGCTCCTCCAGCTCGGCGACGGTGCGCCCGTTGGTGAGCTGCCCGCTGTCGAGCACGGCGGCGATCCGGGCGAGCACCTCCTCGCGGTGCGGCACCCGGACCCGGGTCAGCGGCAGGCCGTCGGGGAAGGCCGGTGCGCCGCCGAGGGCGGCGGGCGCGGGGCGGCCCGGGACCTGGCCGGTGGTGCGGCCGGAAGTCCGGTCGGAGGTGTGGCCGGTGGCCTGGTCGGAGGTGTGGTCGGTGGTCGTCATGATCGGGTCGAACCCCCCTGGGTCGGTGTGGTGCCGGAGCGCGGCGCGGGGCCGGGCCCGGGTTCGGGGCCGGCCTGCGCGGCGGCGCCGGCCGGAACGGGCAGGGCGGCCGCCCGCTCGCCCCACTGCCCGGGCTGCACCCGCCACAGCGGCGGCCGGGAGTGCGCGCGGAGCTTCGGGCGGTCGCCCTCGGGGCGCGGTACCGCGAGCAGCACCAGCACCAGCGGCAGCACCTGCACGCGCTCGCGCGACAGGATGCCCATGTTGTTGATCGTCGAGAACGCCCAGCAGAAGAGCAGCGTGTAGACGATCGCGAAGGCCACGTACGAGCGGCTGACGAAGAGGCGGGGCAGCCGGCTGAGCCGTGGCCAGCTCCGCACGAACATCACCAGCAGGGCGAAGCACTCCACCGACTGCACGAGGTTCTGCACGTTGGACGCCTCGAACGGGAACGGCCGGAACAGCACGCTGACCACCGCCACCGGCAGGCCCGCCGGGTTGAGGCTGAACTGCGGCGAATCGTCGTCCCCGGTCGGCTGGTTGATCACCGACCCGCCCTGCGAGGTGCGCCGCGAGGTCTCCGACAGCACCTGGTTGACGCTGTCGCCGCCGGTGCCCGTCGTGCCGAAGAACGTCGACACCTGTTGCAGCATCAGCATCACCATCACCCCCAGCACCACGACGGTCAGCACGGTGCGCAGCGGCCCCAGCGCGCTCACCTGCCGCGGCCGCCTGCGCAGCACGTACGCCACCGTCAGGCCCGCCCCGGCGAGGACCGTCACGTGCGGGCGCACCATCGCCGTGCCCAGCGAGCCCAGCGCGATGCACGCGAACGCACCGAAACGCCGGTCGAGCAGCCGGGCCACGCCGTACGTCGTGACGCCCAGGCAGAGCATCATCCAGGCGTCCTTGCCGATGCTGGACGGCCAGAAGAGCAGCGACGGCAGGAAGAACACGAGCTTCGCGTAGCGCCGGGAGTCGGCCTCCGGGAAGGCGATCTGCAGGGCCCGCCAGAAGAGCAGCAGCCCCCAGAAGCCGAACCACGAGAACACCAGGAAGCCGCCCACCAGCGACGGACCGGTGATCGCGTAGACCACGCCGGTGACGATGATGACGAAGCCGGTGCCGGCGACCTTCATGCCCAGGTCGTAGTGGAACGCGCCCGACAGCGGGCTGTGCGTGTCGAGGAACAGCGCCAGCTCGCTGCCGCGCTCGTGGTACATCTTCGCGTCGGCGGCGCCGCCGTACAGCACGAACGCCATGAGGTACCGGGGGAACGCGCAGAGCAGCTTCAGCGCCATCGCCAGCATCAGCAGCCGGAAGACGTCCTTCTCCGGGTTGGCGGCCGCCACCCGGGAGAGGATCGGCGTGCCGATCGCCATCAGCGCGGGCAGCACCAGCAGCGCCCCCCAGGTGTCGTAGCCGGTGTGCACCATCGCCAGCACGAACACCGTCACGTAGCCCGCCACCAGGGAGAACGCGACCGCGGTCGGCCAGTGCGCCCGGCGGGCGAACGAGGCCGCGGCGGCGAGCGCGGACATCAGAAGACCTCCAGGTCGCCCAGGGCGAACCGCCAGTCCGCGGCCGACCTGCCCTCCGGCAGCGGACCCGAGGGCGTACGGGCCGCCAGCACCATGCCGGTGCGCGGCGCCGTGAGGTAACCGCTGCGCAGCGCCGCCGCGGCCGCCTCGGTGCCGGCCGCGAGGTGCCCGGCCACGTGGTCGCAGCCCGCCCGGGCGGCCTCCTTCAGCAGCCGGGCGGCGCTGCCCCGGTCGCCGGGCCGGACGATCACGTCGGCGAGCGTGAACTCGGTGAGCGGGCCGCGCCGCCGGGGCCGTCCGACGGCCAGCCCGGCGAGCTCGCCGCCGCGGTGACAGGTGATCACCCGGTAGTCCAGGCCCGGTGCGTCGCCGTACCGCCACTGCAGGAACCCGGGCGTGCGGCGCACGGCGAGACGGGTGTCGGCGGCCTCGGCGCCGGCGCGTTCGCGCAGCAGCTCGGCGAGGCCGGTGCGCGGCCCGGCGAACCACGCCGCGGCGCTCTCCAGCCCGCAGCGCACCGGCCGGACCGGCCCGGACGCCCGCCGGGCCAGCGCCGCCCGCGCGCCCAGCGCGAACGCCCCCGGCCGGGCCACCCGGACGGCCACCGGCACCCGGCCGAGCTCGCGCCAGCCCATCTTCAGGTAGCCGGGCAGGCTGTTGCCGTTCGGGGTGTTGAAGACCAGCTCGGCCTCGGGCGCGACCTCCTCCAGCAGGCGCAGCGTCAGATCCCGGAAGACGCCGCGGCCCTGGAAGTCCGGATGGGTGGCGGTGTCGACCGGGCGCACCGCCGGCACCGGCCGCCCGCCGGTGCGCCATTCCCAGCGCAGGAACAGCCGCACCCCGGCCAGCCGGCCGTCCCCGGCCTCGGCGACCAGCCCGGGGCTCGCCCCGAACGGGTTGAGCCGGTGCTTCCAGTCGAAGAACTCGGCCGTGCGGGTGCCCGTCGGCCCGCCCGCGAGCGAGGCGGTCAGCAGGCCGAGTACGGCGGGTGTGTCGGCGTCCGTCAGCGGACGGTACGTCAGCCCGTCGTGTGGCGTGGTCATCGGGGTCATCGGCTCCGGGAAGAAGGGTCCGTGGAGGAGGGTCCGCGGGGGTGGAGGTCGGCGGCGGGTGGAGGTCGGCGGCGGGGTGGAGGTCGGCGGTGGGTGGAGGTCGGCGGGGTGGGGGTCAGCGGGTCAGGACGCGCGCGTACACCTGCTCGATCGTCCGCTGCGCGCCGGCCACGTCGAAGCCGCGGGACCGCTCGCGGGCCGCCGTGCCGAGGCGCTCGCGCAGGCCCGGGTCGGCCGCCAGCCGGCCCAGCGC
The DNA here is from genome assembly GCF_045862635.1 of Kitasatospora sp. NE20-6. NCBI lineage: Bacteria > Bacillati > Actinomycetota > Actinomycetes > Kitasatosporales > Streptomycetaceae > Kitasatospora > Kitasatospora sp. NE20-6. The sequence goes on along the minus strand of NZ_BPRL01000036.1, from coordinate 75,804 downwards.
GGCGGCCAGCGCGGCCGGGTCGCCCGGCGGCACGAGCAGGCCGTGCTCGTCGTCGGCCAGGACCTCCGGCATGCCGCCGACCCGGGTCACCACCGACGGCAGGCCGCTCGTCATGGCTTCCATGAGTGCCACGGGCAGCCCCTCCTGACGGGAGCTCAGCGTGAAGACGTCGAAGGCCGGCAGCAGCGCGGGCACGTCCGCGCGGGAACCGGCGAAGACCACGCCTTCGCCCGCCGCGGCGCGCAGCTCCGCCTCCAGCGGCCCGGCGCCGATCAGCACCAGGGCCGCCGAGGGGTGGTCGAGCCGCAGCCGGGCGAACGCGTCGAGCAGGCCGGCCTGGTCCTTCTTGGGCGTCAGGTTGCCGACCGTGCCGACGACCAGGGCGTCCTGCGGCAGGCCGAGCGCCTCGCGGGCGGCGGCCCGGGCGGCCGGGCCCCCGGGGGCGCCGCCCAGGTCCGGGCCGTGGTGCACCACCGTCACCCAGTCGTCGCCGGGCCGGCGGCGGCCGATCGTCGCGGCGACCGCGTGGGAGACCGCGACGACCGCGTCGTTGCGCCGGTAGGTCAGCGCGTTCGCCCAGCGGGTGGGCGTCCGGTAGCGCTCCCACACGTTGTGCTCGGTGTGCACGAGCCGCGGCGCGTGCCGCCCGAACGCGACGAGCCGGGCCGCCACCGCGGGGATCGGCATGTGCGAGTGCACCAGGTCGTAGCGGCGCTCCGCGATCAGCCGGCGCAGCCGCAACGGCCACAGCGCGCCGGGCGGCCCGCCGAGGAGGTGCACCCGGATGCCGGCCGCCTCCAGCGCGGGCACGAGCGCGTCCTTGTACGGCAGCACGTACGCGACCTCGATCTCGTACCGCGCGGAGTCCGCGTGGCGGGCGCAGTTGAGCAGCAGCTGCTCGGCGCCGCCGCGGCCGAGCCCCTTCGCGAGCCAGAGCACCCGCCGGCGGGTGCTCACAGGTCCTCGATCTCGCGCAGCTGCAGGGTCGTCTCCACGACCGGCTCCGCCGAGGGGGCCGGGCGGCGGGCCCAGCTGGGGGCGGAGCGGTGGTGCTCCTCCGCGACGGGCGCCGGTGCGGGACCGGCCGCCGTCGGCGGTGGCGGGGGAGCGGCGGGGGTGGGCTTCGGCTGCCGCTCGGCGGCGGCCCGCGGACCGCTGCCGCCGGTGCGGCCGGCGAGCAGGGTGCCCGTGCGCAGCCCGTCCCGCTTGAGGCGGCGGCCGGACGGGCCGACGGTGCCGAGCAGGGCGACGCCGGCGACCGGCACGCCGGTGCGCGCGAGGAGCTCGGAGACGCGGTCGGCCTGCTCGGGCGTGACGTTGCCGGAGAGCGCGGTGACGAGCACCGCGTCGGAGTGCTGCACGAGGTCGTACGCGTCGTTGGCGTGCAGCAGCGGGGAGGTGTCGATGAGCACGACGTCGGCGTGGTCGCGGGCGCGGCGCAGCACCTCGCCCGCGCGCAGCACCAGCGCGGCCGGGTAGGCGGTGGTGTTGCCGCCGGTGATCAGGCGGACGCCCTCCACGCCGGTGTCGCGGATCAGGTCGTCGAGTCGGGGCAGCCGTTCGCCGCTGAGCAGTTCGGCCATGCCGGGGCCGTCGCCCACCCCGAAGTGCAGGTGGGCCTGCGGGTGGCGGAAGTCGCAGTCGAGCACGAGGACGGCACGGCCGGTCTCGGCCAGCGCCGCCGCCAGGTTGGCGACGGTGGTGGTGCGGCCGTCGCCGCTGCGGCCGGACATCACGAGGATCACCGGGGCCGGGCCGTCGGCGGCGCGGTGCCCGCCGTGGTCGGCCCGGCCGGGCCGCCCGGAGAGCGACTCGGGCCCGGTCAGCAGCAGGGTCGAGCGCAGCGAGCGGAACGCCTCGGCGGCCGGGTCGGACGGGCGGGCCACGACGAGCGGCTCGCGCAGCCGCCGCAGCCGCCGGCCGAGCTGCGGGATCTCGCCGATCACCGGCAGGTTGAAGGCCTCCTCGGTGGTGTTGCGGGTGCGCAGCCGGGTGTCCATGCGGCTGAGCATCACCGCCGCGACCACGCCCAGCGCGAGGCCGAGGACGACCGCCAGGCTGAGCCGCATGCCGCGGCTCGGCGAGCTGAGCAGGCTGCCGCCCGCCTCCTCGGCGTCGATGCTGCCCCACTGCTGGATGGCGTCGGTCTGGCTGTAGTTCTGCAGGGTGCTGATGTCCGTGAGGGTCTTGGTGAGCGCGTTGAGCGCCGCCGTCAGCTGCGGCTGCAGCTTCGGCTGGTCCGCCGCCCCGGCCTTGTTGAACGCGTGCTGCAGGGTGTTGACCTGCTCCTGCTGGCTGTCGGCCTGCGTCTGGAGCCGCTTGATCGAGTCGTCGGCGCTCTTCTTCGACGCCTGGCTGTAGCCGTTGATGGTCGACTCGGCGAGCGCCGCCGCCAGGTCCGTGCACGACTGCTGGGTCGGCCCGGTGACGGTGAACACCAGCATCTGGGTGGAGGCCGCGGCGACGGTGCGCCGGTCGGTCAGGGCGGCCACGTCGGTCATGCCGAGCTTCTTCGCGGCGGCCGTGCTGACGTCCGAGCCCTGCGCGTAGCTGAGCACCTGGTCGGCACGGACGGACTCGCCGGCGCCCGCCACGGGTGTTATCGCGACCTTGCACTGCCACTTGCCGACGTCCACGGCGTCCCCGGCCGGCGTGAGCAGGAATCCGATGAGCAGCGCGGCGGCGGTGCACCCGGCGAGCAGTCGCCAGTAGCGCCGCAGGACCGTGACGTGGTTTGCCGGTTCCACCGGTGGGTTCCCCTCGTGTTCGTGGTGCGGGCAGGCGGCGTGCCCGGCGGCGCGTGCCCGCCGTCGCTGCGGCGGCACGCCCCGGTACGGCCTGGTGTGCTCGTGGTGTCGTGACAGGAGCGGCCCGGAGGCCCGCCCGGACCGGTGGTCGTCAGCGGCGCGCCGGTAAGGCGGCCGGGCCGTGCCATGACACCGCCGCGGCCGGGCCGCGCACGGATCCCGGCAGGCCGGCGCATCGCGGCTGTCGCTGTGACATCAGGCCCCCTGACGGCGTCGCCCACCCGGGCCCGCCCGGCCCGGATGCCTCGCGCGGGCCGCCGTTCCCCCCGGCCACCCGCATCCCCCTGCGATGCTTGCCGCCACGGACCTGCGGCGCAAGCGCTTTGGCGATTCTCGGGAGGGCGCATTTCGGCACTCCCGCGCGCCCTGCGGTGGTTGCGGCGGCAATGTCCCCGTTTGACGTGCATGTCTGACGGTCCGTCAGGGACGTGCGCCCTCCGGCCGCCCGGGAGCCCGGCGCAGCGAGCGCTCGTAGAACCCCACCATCTGCCCGCATACCTGCGGCAGCGTGAACGTCGCGAGGAACCGCGCCTGCGCGGCCTTCGCCCGCACCCGGGCCGCCGCCGTGTCGTCGAGCGCCGTGACCAGCGCCGCGGCCAGCTCGGCCGGACGTTCCGGCGGCACCAGCAGGGCGTGGTCCGGCGAGCCGACCGTCTCGCGCAGCGCCGGCACGTCCGCGCACACCAGCGGCACGCCCACGCCCATCGCCTCCATCGCCGCGCTGCCCAGGCCCTCCCAGCGGGACGGCACCGCGAACACGTCCGCCGCGGCCATCAGGTCGTACACGTCGCCGCGCGGCCCCAGGAAGCGCACCTGCCCGGCGCGTCCGGCCAGCGCCTCCAGCCGCGCCGTCTCCGTGCCCGGGCTGCCCGCCAGCAGCAGCACCGCCTCCGGCGCGTGCGCGCGCACCGCGGCGAACGCCTCCACCAGCACGTCCAGCCCCTTCTGGTACTGCTGCCGGGCCGCGGCCAGCACCACCGGGACGTCCTCCGGCAGGCCCAGCGCGGCGCGGACGGCCGCCCGCCGCTCCGGCGTCACCGACCCCAGCAGCTCCGGGTCGCGGCCGCGCGGCACCACGTCGATCCGGTCGGCGGGGATCCGCAGCCGCCCGGCCATCGACGCCGCCACGTGCCGGGTGAGCGCATGGAACCGCCGGGCGCCCTGCGCGGTCGCCGCGTCCACCGCCTGCGCCGCCCGCACCTTCCACGGCGACAGGCCGCGCGCGTGCAGGTGCTCCGGCCCGTACGAGGAGTTGACCAGGCTCGACACCACCGGGGTGCCCGCCGTCAGCGCCGCCGCCCGGCCGAGCACGTCCGCCTCGTACAGCGTCGTGTGCACCAGGTCCGGGCGGTGCTCGCGGACCAGCCGCCGCAGCGCCGCCGCCGTGCCCGCCCGTCCCGGCCGGTGCACGCCGAACACCCGGGCGCCCGCCGCCGTCAGCTCCGGCTGGAAGCCCCCCGGCGACTCCTTCAGGTAGGCGACGTCCAGCTGCACCCCGGAACGCACCAGCAGCGGCGCCATCGCCACCAGGCCCTGCTCGGCACCGCCGATCCGGTGCAGGCTGTCGATCACATAGAGCACGTGCACGGCGGCGACCCCCCGGGGAACCCGGCGCGCGGCCCGTCCCTCGTGGCTCCCGCGCCCTGACAGGCGCTCAGCATCCCAGGCCCGGCCGAGTGTCCGCCAGGGAATCGGCGAGGAGCCCGCGCACGCCCTTCCGCGGAACCGCTGCGCCGCCCCGCCGGGCTGTGCCAGGGTCGCTCCATGCCCGACCCCGCGCCCGCGCAGCCCGCCGGCCCGCAGCCCGACCCCGCGCCGCCCGCCCCGCAGCGGGACGTGCCGCAGCCGGCCGTCCTGCACCTGGTCACCGACCCGCGCCGGCGCGGCGCCCAGAACCTCGCCCGCGACCTGCACGCCGAACTGCTCCGCCGCGGCCAGCGCTCCGACCTGCGCGCGCTCCAGCCCCACCCCGACGCCCCGGCCGACGCCGACGTCCCCGTGCTCGGCCCGGCGCGCTTCCACCCGCGCACGCTGCGCGCCCTGCGGGCCGCCGCCCGCCGCGCCGACGTCGTCGTCGCCCACGGCTCGTCCACGCTGCCCGCCTGCGCCCTGGCCCTCCTCGGCACCCGCACCCCGTTCGTGTACGTCAACATCGGCGACCCCCGGCACTGGACGGCCTCCGCCTCCCGCCGGCTGCGGGTCGGCGCCTTCCTGCACCGGGCCGCCGCCGTCGCCGCGATCTCGGACGGCGCCCGCCAGGTGCTCGTCGACCGCTTCCGGCTGCCCCCGCAGCGCGTCCGCACGATCCCCAACGCCCGTCCCGCCGAACGCTTCCCGCCCGCCGCCGACGCCGCCGACCGGCAGACCGCCCGGGCCGCGCTCGGCCTGCCCGCCGACGGCCCGCTGCTCGCCTGGGTCGGCGCCGTCGCCCCCGAGAAGCGGCTCGACCTCGCGCTGGACGCCCTCGCGCTGCTCCCCGCCGCCCACCTCGCGGTGGCCGGCGACGGACCGCTGCGCGCCGCCCTCGCCGCCCGCGACACCACCGGCCGGGTCACCTTCCTCGGCGACCTCGCCGACCCGGCACCGCTCTACCGCGCCGCCGACGCCCTGCTGCTCACCAGCGACAGCGAGGGCGTGCCCGGGGTGCTCGTCGAGGCCGCGCTCGCCGCCCTGCCCGCCGTCGCCACCGACGTCGGCTGGGTCGGCGAGGTCGTGCAGGACGGCGTCACCGGCACCCTCGTGCCGCCCGGCGACGCCGCCGCGCTCGCCGCCGCCGTCGACCGGCTCCTCGCCGACGCCCGCCACGGCGTCGGCGCTGCCGCCCGCCGGCACGCCCTCGCCCGCTTCGACCTCGCGGTCGTCGCCGACGCCTGGCAGCAGCTCATCGCCCGCACCGCCCGCGCGCCCCGCGGCTGACCGCGCCCTCCGGCCGACCGCGCGCCCTCCGGTCCACCGCAGGGCTGTCCGCCGCCGGGGCCCGGCGCGCATACTGTGCTCCGCGGCCCGCACCCGCGCGACAGGGCCGCCCCGGCCCGGCCGGGCCGGCCGCGACGGGGGTGTGCGATGGCGGTCCTCGCGGTCGTCGTGGGGCTCGGGCTGTTCTGGCTGGTCACCGGTCTGCGGGTGGTCCAGCAGTACGAGCGCGGCGTGGTTTTCCGGCTCGGCCAGGTGCGCGGCCGGGTACGCGGCCCCGGCCCGGCGCTGCTGATCCCGGTCGTCGACCGGATGCGCAAGGTCAACATGCAGGTGATCACGATGCCGGTGCCCGCACAGGAGGGGATCACCCGGGACAACGTCTCGGTGCGGGTCGACGCGGTCGTCTACTTCCGGGTGATCGACCCGGTGCGGGCCACCGTCGACGTGCAGAACTACACCTTCGCGATGTCCCAGGTCGCCCAGACCTCGCTGCGCTCCGTCATCGGCAAGAGCGACCTCGACGACCTCCTCTCCGGCCGCGAGAACCTCCACCGCGGCCTCGAACTCATGCTGGAGAGCCCGGCGGTGGGCTGGGGCGTGCACATCGACCGGGTCGAGATCAAGGACGTCGCGCTGCCCGACTCGATGAAGCGGTCGATGGCCCGGCAGGCCGAGGCGGACCGCGAGCGGCGGGCCCGGATCATCACCGCCGACGGCGAGTTCCAGGCGGCCGCGAAACTCGCCGAGGCCGCCACCGTCATGGAGGCCACCCCCGCGGCCCTGCAACTGCGGCTGCTGCAGACCGTCGTGGAGGTCGCGGCGGAGAAGAACTCCACTCTCGTGCTGCCCTTCCCGGTGGAGCTCCTGCGGTTCTTCGACACGGCGGCCGGGCAGGCCACCGCCGCTGCCGCCCGGATCGCCGCCGCACCGGCCGCTCCTGCAGCACCGGCCGCTCCCGCACCCCCGGCCGCTCCCGCACCCCCGGCCGCTCCCGCACCCCCGGCCGTCCCGGCCCGGGCGGCCGAAACGGCCGAAGCCGCCGAGGCGCCCGTGCCGCCGAAGCCCCGGCGCGCGCCCGACCCCGCCTGACAGCCGCGACAGCCGCGACAGCCGTGACGGCAGCGGACGGCCCGCGACGGCATCGCCCGATCGCCCGATCGCCCGATCGCCCGATCGCCCGATCGGGCGAATCCGGGCCCACCGCGGCCGACCTGGCTGGCCGTCCGGTCCGCGGCGCTGGCACGCTACGGCCGTGAACGCCAAGCTGCTGCGCACCGCCCCCGTCCTGCTCGCCCTCGCCGCGGGCCTCACCTCCGGTCTCGTGCCGGGCGCCGCGGTGGCGGCCGTCCCGGACGTCCCGCGTGACGGTGCGCACCTGGCGCTGCCCGGCCACCCGCCGCGGGCCGCCGCGCAGCGGCAGGAGGCCGTCGAGTTCTTCTGGTACGACTGCGTCCACTCCGCGCAGTTCGAGGCGCCGCTGGAGCGGTGGGCGGCCGGGCACCGCGACGACGTGCTGCTGCGCCGGGTGCCCGCGGTCTGGCAGGGCTCCCCGGACGAGCAGGAACAGCTCGGCCACGCGCGCCTCTACTACGCGCTGGAGCACCTCGGACAGGTCGACCGGCTGCAGGCCGCGGCGTTCCGCGCCGTCCGCGAGCACCGGTCCGACCTGTCGGGCGAGGAGGGTGCTGCGGCGTGGGCGGCCGGGCAGGGCCTGGACGCCGCCGCGTTCCGGGCCGCGTACCGCTCGCCGGAGGTCGACCGGGCGGTCGCCGACGCCCCGGGGCTGCTCACCCGGCACCGCATCACGGAGATCCCGACGGTGCTCGTCGGTTCCGGGCGCACCTCGCCGACCGCCGCGGGCGGGGTCGACCGGATGCCGGACGCCCTGGACGGGCTCGTCGAGCGGAGCTGACCGCCCGGCGCCGTACCGGTCGCCGCCCGCCCCGGCGCCCGCGCCCGCCGGTACGGCCGCTGAGCAGCCCCACCTTCACCGAACCAGCCCCTGGCGCGCACACCTTGTGCCAGAGTGGTCGCCCGGGCCGCACCTCCTGAGCAGCGGCCCTCCGGCAGCCACATGCGAGAGGGCGGGGGCCCGTGGGGGGACACAGCGCGCAGGTCATCGACGACGAGCGCGACCGGCGAACGGCGGGCCGGCCCGCACTGCCCGACGGCCCGCCCCCGGAGCTGGTGTTCCGGCGGCGGCTGCGGCCGGTGCAGACCGCGCGCGATCTGTGGGCGGCCCGTGAGCTGGTGCGCGCCCTCGCCGAGCGCGACCTGCGGGCCCGCTACAAGCAGGCCGTCCTCGGCTTCGCCTGGGCGGTGCTGACCCCGCTCGCGCTGTGCGCGATCTTCACGCTGGTGTTCCACCGCGCGGTGAAGATCGACACCCAGGGCGTCTCGTACCCGCTGTTCGCCTACGTCGGCCTGATCGTCTGGCAGTTCTTCAGCAACACGATGAACCAGGGTGCGCTGAGCCTCGCCAACAACCTGAGCCTGCTCAACAAGGTGTACTGCCCGCGCGAGGTCTTCCCGCTGGCGACGATGCTGGTCGCCGCGGTCGACATGCTGATCGGCACCGCCGTGCTGGGCGTGCTGTTCCTGGTGACCTGGACGGCGCCCGCGGCGACCTTCCTGTGGGTGCTGCCGCTGCTGGCGGTCCAGTTCGCGTTCACCTACGGCGTGGCGCTGATCCTGTCGGTCGCCGTGGTCTACCTCCGCGACGTCCGCCACCTGCTGCCGATCATCACGCAGATGGGCGTCTTCGCGACCCCGGTCGCGTACCCGCTCGCGAAGATCCCGGTGCGGCTCCAGGAGATCTACTGCGGCGTCAACCCGCTGGGCGCCGTCATCGAGGGCTACCGCCGCGCCCTGCTGTACGGGCAGGCGCCCGACCTCGGCCTCACCGCGATCGCGGCCGTCTCCTCGCTGGTGTTCCTGGCCGGCGGCTACCTGCTCTTCAAGAAGCTGGAAACGGGGATCGCCGATGTCGCGTGAGCTGCCGCCGGGGACGATCCGCACCGAGCACGTCTGGAAGCGCTTCAAGGCCGACCAGCAGCGGATGCTGCTGCGCGACAAGGTCGAGGCGATGGCCCGCCGGCTGCGCGGCGGCCGCGGCGAGGACTGGCGCTGGGCGCTGCGCGACATCAACCTGCACGTCGAACCGGGCGAGTCGGTGGGCCTGATCGGCTCGAACGGCTCCGGCAAGTCCACCCTGCTGAAGATGCTGACCCGGGTCATGTACCCGTACGGCGGCATCATCGACGTGCGCGGCCGGATCGGCGCGCTGATCGAGATCCGGGCCGGCATCCACCCGGACCTCACCGGCCGCGAGAACATCTACCTCTTCGGCGCGCTCCTCGGCCTCAAGCGCCGGGAGGTCGCCGGCCGCTTCGACGACATCGTGGAGTTCGCCCGGCTCGGCGGTGCCATCGACCGGCAGGTGAAGTTCTACTCCTCCGGCATGCAGATGCGCCTCGGCTTCGCCGTCGCCGCCTACCTGGAGCCGCACGTGCTGCTCGTCGACGAGGTGCTCGCGGTCGGCGACGCGGTCTTCCAGCAGCGCTGCCTGGACCGCATGCGCGAGGTCGCCGAGCAGGGCACCACCATCGTCTTCGTCTCGCACGACCTGCCCGCCGTGCAGTCGATCTGCCGCCGCGGCATCTGGCTGGAGCAGGGCACGGTGCGCGTCGACGCGGGCATCCGCGACGCGCTCGCCGGCTACCGCGACTCCATCGAGGCGCAGTCCGAGGCGGGCGCCCGCAGCGGTGAGCCGCTGCAGCTGCTCAAGCACGAGCTGCGCGGCGAGGACCGCGACAACCTCACCACCGACGAGCCGATGACGGTGGAGCTCACGCTCGGCGGCGACTACCGCGGCGACGCCACCCTGCACCTCGGCGTCAGCGAGGGCACCTCCAGCCCGATCTTCCAGATCAGCCACGAGATCCGGCTCGGCGGCGAGGACCACCACGTCGCGTGCGTGATCCCGCGGCTGCCGCTGCCGCGCGGCCGGTACACGCTGTGGGCGGGCGTCTACTCGATCGGGAAGACCGACGGCGGCACCCTGATGAGCTGGCACTCCGTCGGCCAGTTCGACGTGTTCGGCCCGATGCTCGACACGCCGCCGCGCGCGGTCGTGCTCGCCGCACCGGTGTTCGTCCCGCACCACTGGGAGGAGTGACCGCGTGAGACCGGTCCGGGTGCTCGTGCACCTCAACAACCTCGCCCTCGGAGGGGCGCAGCTCAACGCGGTCGACATCGCCCGCACCCTGCGCGACCGCGGGCACGAACCGGTGCTCTTCGCGCAGGGCGTGGCCGGTGACGCACCACTGGTCGACGTCGCCGCCGGGCACGGCATGGACGTGGTCGTCGCCGGCGGCCCGGACACCCCGCACCCGGAGGTGCGGCGGCGGCTCGTGCGGCTCGCCGAGGAGCACGGCAGCGACCTGGTGCACGCCTGGGAGGTGCGGGCGGCACGCAACGCCTTCTTCGGGCCCGGCCGGCTCGGCCGCCTCCCGGTCGTCACCACCTTCTACGGCATCCGGATGCTCCGCGGTCTGCCCCGGCACCAGCCGCTGGTGCTCGGCCTGGGCGCCCTGATGGGCGACGGCCGGGCGTTCGGCCACCGCGACGTCCGGCTGGTCGAACCGCCCGTCAACACGGCCACCGACGCCCCCGGCACCGCGGACGGCACCGCCTGGCGGCGCGGCCTCGGCATCGCCGACGACGAGCTGGTGCTCGGCATCGTCACCCGTCTGGTGCCCGACCTGGAGAAGGACGCCGGAGCCGCGCTCACCGTCGAGGCCGTCCGCCGGCTCGACGACCCGCGGGTGCGGCTGGTGATCGTCGGCGCCGGTCCGAGCCTGGAGGCGCTGCGCGCCCGCGCGGCCGACGCCAACCGCGCACTCGGCCGCGAGGCCGTCCTCGTGCCCGGCCAGGCGGCCGACCCGCGGCCCGCGTACGAGGGCTCCGACGTCGTGCTCGGCATGGGCGGCTCCGCGCTGCGCGGCCTCGCCTTCGCCAGGCCGGTCGTCGTGCACGGCGCGGCCGGCTACACCGCGGTCCACCGGCCCGGCCCGCTGGTGGAGCCGCACGCCTCGCGCTGCATGTACGGCTTCGGCGACGGTGACCGCGACCCCGGCCCGCTCGCCGCGCAGCTGCGCGAGCTGCTCGACGACCCCGGCCTGCGGGCCGAACTCGGCCGCTGGGGACGGGAATGGGTGGTCGGACGCTTCTCCCTGGAGAGCGTCTCCACCGCCTTCGAGGAGATCTACCGGGAGGTGCTGGCGGCCCCGCCGGGCCCGTCCCGCTGGCTGCGCGACCTGGAGCAGATGACCCGGTACGAGTTCACCAAGCCGACCGCGCTGCGGCTGCTCGGCCGCTGACCCCGGCCGCCGACCCGGGCGCCGACCCCGGGTGCTGCTGCGCCAACACCGGGTGACCGCACGGTCGTTCCGAGTGATCGGACTCCTCGATCCGCCGTTGTGGGAGCGCTGCCGCTGCTGCCAGCATCGACAGGGTAGGGCCGGTGCGCGGCGCACAGCCGCAGCTCCGGCCGGCCCGACCCTCCTCCTACGTAAGGAATCCGACAGCATGTCTCGCGAGATCAGCGTCGCCATCGCCTACCACAGCGGCTACGGCCACACCGCCCGCCAGGCCGAGGCCGTCCGTCAGGGCGCCGCCGAGGTCGCCGAGAACGTCCACCTGATCGCGGTCGACGAGATCACCGACGAGCAGTGGGCCCAGCTCGACGCCGCCGACGCCATCATCTTCGGTTCCCCCACCTACCTGGGCGACGTGTCCGCCGCGTTCCGCACCTTCGTGGAGAAGTCCAGCGGCCGCTGGATGAAGCAGGAGTGGAAGGACAAGCTGGCCGCCGGCTTCGTCAACTCCGGTGCCAAGAGCGGCGACAAGCTGCACAGCCTGCAGTCGCTGTCGCTGTTCGCCGCCCAGCACTCGATGACCTGGGTCAACCTGGGCCTGCTGCCCGGCTGGAACAAGTCCACCGCCTCCGAGTTCGACCTCAACCGCCTCGGCGTCTGGCTGGGTGCCGCCGCGCAGTCCAACGGCGACCAGGGCGCGGAGGCCATGCACAAGTCCGACCTCGCCACGGCGGAGCACCTCGGCCGCCGCGTCGCCGAGCAGGCCAAGCGCCTCTCCGCCTGACCCGCACCCGCAGGGGTCAGTAGGTCCGCCCCTTCCACGCGGCGCCCCGCCCCCGCCAGTGCTGCACCGCCGAGTCGACCGTCATGAGCAGGTACAGCCCGGCGGTGAACGGCAGCAGCAGCGCGGCGGGGGCGGGCCGCCCGTAGTACCGCAGCATCGGCACGTACGACCCGGCCATCAGCGCCCACGCCGCACCGCCGAGCACCGCCGCCCCGGCCGACCCGGTCGCCGCCCCCGCCGCCAGCGCCACCGGTGGCACCAGGTAGACGAGCGCCAGCCCCGCCACCGTGCCCGCCAGCAGCACCGGCGAGTGCCGCAGCTGGGCGTACGCGCTGCGCGACACCATGCGCCACAGCCCGCCGAGGTGCGGGTAGGGCCGCACACTGTCGGCCTGCTCCGCCAGGCCCAGCCAGGTGCGGCCCCCGGTGCGCTTGACCGCCCGGGCCAGCGACACGTCGTCGATCACCGCCCCGCGGATCGCCGCGACCCCGCCGGCCCGCTCCAGCGCGCTGCGCCGCACCAGCGTGCAGCCGCCCGCCGCGGCCGCCGTCCGCGCCCCCGGCCGGTTGCTCCACCGGAACGGGTACAGCTGCGCGAAGAAGTACACGAACGCCGGCACGACGAGCCGCTCCCAGCCGGTCGCCACCCGCAGCCGGGCCATCTGCGAGACCAGGTCGAGGCGGTTCGCCTCCGCCGCGGCGACGAGGTCGGCCAGCAGCGAGGGGCCGTGCGCGATGTCGGCGTCGGTCAGCAGCAGGTAGTCGGCGTCGCCCGCCAGTTCCACGCCGTGCCGCAGCGCCCACAGCTTGCCCGTCCAGCCCGCGGGCAGCGCCGGAGGCACGGCCACGGTCAGCGGCAGCCCGCCGCCGTCGCCGAGCCGGGCGGCCAGCGCGCCGGTGCCGTCGGAGCTGTGGTCGTCCACGAGCACCACGCGGGCCGTGCCCGGGTACTTCTGGCCGAGCAGGCCGGGCAGCGAGAGCGGCAGCACCGCGGCCTCGTCCCGGGCGGGCACCACCACCGCCACCGACGGCCACCGCCGCGGCGCCGGACGCGGCGGCAGCCGCTGGTCCGTCCGCCAGAACAGCCCGTGGCAGCAGACCAGCCACACCCACACCAGCAGGGACAGCGCCGACACCCAGAGCAGCCACGTCACCCCGGCAGTCTGCCGCACCCGACCGCTCCGGAGGGGTTCGGTAGAGTCGTGCCCCGTGAAGATCGCACTGGTGGACTCCGGACTCGGACTGCTCGCTGCTGCCGCCGCCCTGCGCCGGCTGCGGCCCGACGCCGACCTCGTGCTGTCCTCCGACCCCGACGGCATGCCGTGGGGCCCCCGCACCTCCGAGGACATCGCCGGGCGCGCCCTGGACTGCGCACGCGCCGCCGCCGCGTACGCCCCGCACGCCCTCGTCGTCGCCTGCAACACCGCCTCCACGCACGGCCTCGCTCTGCTCCGCGCCGAGCTGGAGCCCGCCCTGCCGGTGATCGGCACGGTGCCGGCCGTCAAGCCGGCCGCCGCCGCGGGCGGCCGGGTCGCGATCTGGGCCACGCCCGCCACCACCGGCAGCGCCTACCAGCGCGGCCTGATCGCCGACTTCGCCGGGACGGCCGAGGTCACCGCGGTCGCCTGCCCCGGCCTCGCGGACGCCGTCGAGCGCGGCGACCGCAGCGCGGTCGCCGCGGCCGTCGCCGACGCCGCCACCCGCACCCCCGAGGGCACCTCGGCGATCGTGCTCGGCTGCACCCACTACGAACTCGTCCGCGACGAGATCCGCGCCGCCGTCGCCGACCGCGCCACCGCCGGCCTGCGGCTGTACGGCTCCGCCGACGCGGTCGCCGCCCAGGCGCTGCGCCGACTCGACGCCGCGGGCCTCGCCCCCGGCGGCGGCACCCTCACCGTGCTGCACAGCGGCCGCACCTCCGCGCTCGGCCCGGCCGCCCTGCGCTACCCCGAGGGCGCCCTGATCGGCTCCGCCGTTCCGGCCCGCTGAGCCCCGCCGGTTCGTACGCTGGCCGGATGACCGACACGCCCGCCCCCGACGGCCTGGACAACCTCCGCGACCTCGGCGGACACCGCACGTCCGACGGCCGCACCGTGCGCCCCGGCCTGCTCTACCGCTCCGACTCGCTCGGCAAGCTGACCGGCCCGGGCCTCGCCGGGTTCACCGAGCTCGGCATCCGCACCGTCATCGACCTGCGGTACCCGTGGGAGATCGCACAGACCGCCCGCGTGCCCGACCTGCCGGGCCTGGCGTTCCACAACCTCTCCGTCGAGCAGCAGCCGTACGACCAGGCCGCGCTCGGCGCCGACGTCGATCCCGGGCCCTACCTCGCGGCGCGGTACACCGAGATCGCGGAGGACGGCACGGCCGAACTCGCCGAGGTGCTCCGCGTCGTCGCCGCCGCGGACGGCCCGCTCCTCTTCCACTGCTACTCCGGCAAGGACCGGACGGGCATCGTCGCCGCCCTCGTGCTGACCCTGCTCGGCGTCGCCCGGCAGGACGTCGTGGCCGACTTCACCCTGACCGGGCGGGCCACCGCCCGCCTCGTCGACGGCTACCGCGCCCGGCACGGACGCACCCCCGGCTGGCCGGGCTACGGCCGCGCCCCCGCCGCGGTCATGGAGCTCTTCCTCGCGGACCTCACCGACCGGTACGGCTCCGTCGACGGCTACGCCGCCACCCGCCTCGGCGCCGACGACGGCCTCGTCCGCGCGCTCCGCGGCCGGCTGCTCACCCCCTGACCCGGAAGGACCGCCCGATGGCACCCCGCCCTCCGGCCCGCGCACCACGGCGCACGGCCGTCCTGCCCTGGCGGCGGACCACCTCCCGCCTGCTCCTCGTCGACGGCCGGGACCGCCTGCTCCTCCTCTGCGCCCGCGACCCGCGCAGCCGCGGCGCCCGCTGGTGGTTCACCGTCGGCGGCGCCGTCGAGAAGGGCGAGGACCACGTGCAGGCCGCGCTGCGCGAACTCCGCGAGGAGACCGGCCTGCACCTGCCCGCGGACCGGCTCGGCCCCGTCGTGTGGACCCGGCGGGCCCGCTTCCGCACGACCTGGCGGCGCATCGACCAGCACGAGGAGTACCGGCTCCTGGTGATCACCGACGACGAGGCCGCCGCTCTGCGCATCGACCCGCACGAGGCCCGCTACGGCCACCGCTGGTGGAGCGCCGCGGACCTCGCCGCCACCCGCGAGACCGTGCGCCCCCGGGGGATGGACGTGCTGCTGCCCGCCGTCCTCGCGGGCGGCGGCGCCCCGCTGCACCTGGGGGACGTCGACGAGGGCACCGAGCCCGACCGGGCCCCGTCCCCCTGACGCCCCCGGGTCAGGCGACCGCGCCGCGCCAGCGCTGCATCGCCGGCTCCAGGCCCGACAGGATCGTGTCGAAGCGCCGCGTCCCGGTGGTCGAGTCGACCTGCAGCCGGCTGATCCGCAGCGGGTGCACGGGCAGCCGCGGCCCGAGCCGGTGGTCGGAGAGGAAGCCGAGCCGGTAGCCGAGCCGGCGCAGCACCGCGTCCGCCCTCGGGTCGTAGCCGCCGTCCGGGTAGGCGAACGCCGTCGGCGCCTCGCCGAGCCACTGGGTGAGCGCCAGGTGCGCCGCGGTGATCTCGGTGTGCACCGTCGAGTCGTCGCAGCGGCTCAGGCAGGGGTGGCCCAGCGTGTGGTTGCCGACCGCGATGTCCGCGGAGCGCAGCGCCCGCAGGTCCTCCGGCCGCAGCTGCTCCTGGTGCGGGGGCCGCCGGTCGGCGCTCACCCGCAGCTCGTGCAGCGACCGGCGGCGGTCCGGGTCGGGCAGCTCGCGCAGCCGGGCCAGCAGCCGCCCGGGGGGGCCGCCGGGCAGCAGCCTGGCCCGCCCGCCGTGCCGGGCCAGGTACGCGGCCTCGTGCCACCAGAACGGCCGGTCGGTGCCGATCAGCTCGGCGATCACGAACGCCGCCGCCGGGATGCCGCGGGCGGCGAGCACCGGCATGGCGTGGGTGCGCACCGAGCGGTCCGCGTCGTCGAAGGTGATCAGCACCGAGCGCGGCGGCAGCGGCCGCCCCTCGGTGACGGCCTGCTCGACGGCCTCCAGCGACACCGGGTTCGCCAGACGGCGCAGCCGGTCGAGCTGGGCGCCGAACGAGCGGGGGTCGGTGACCCCGTGGTAGGCCAGCACCGCGAGCCGCTGGGCGGCCCGGGCGCGGAAGAGCGGCTGGGCCGGCGTGAGCCGCAGCCAGCTGCCCCGGTTGCGGGGGCCCCGGCCGGGGGCGGCCGCCGGCGCGCCGCGCCGGACGGTGGTGGGCGGTGGGGTGCTGACGGTCGTCGAATCGGAGTACGGCACGCGGTTCCCCCTCGGTCGCCGCAGAACGGCGTGGCGGTACCGTCGGCAGGCGGAGCCCGGCCTCCGACCCCGGGAACGGCGGCTCCGTCCCGGTGTGATCCGGTCCGCGGCGGGGACTCCCTGCCCGCGCGGACGGCTCCTGGATCGCTCAATGTAATGGAGACCCCCGGGCCCGGCGGATGGTTGTACGGCGCTCGGCGAATTTTCGACGGGCGCACGGAAGGGGCCTTTCCGGTGCGCGGGGGCGCATCCACGGGGTATGCCTCGGGAAGGGAGCTCGGTTAGCGTGGAGGACATGGTGCACACGGATGGTCACACGCCGCTCACCCGCTGGGCACGGGCCTGGAGCGGCTGCGCACTGGAGCGTCACAAGCTGTTGCTGGCCGTCGTCGGTGCGGCGTGCGTCGCCGCCGGCATCCTCGTGGCCGTCCTCGTCCCGGAGAGTGACGGCCCGGCCTGGGTGATGGCCGTCGCCGGGTGCCTGGCCGCGGGCGTCGTCCTGCTGGCCCGCGTCGCGGTGGCCTGGCTGCGCAGGCCCGCCCGACTGGGCTGAGACCGACACGCCGCACCCGGTTCCGGTCACACCCGGTCCGACCGGCCGCTTTTCGGCCCATCTCCGCGCTTCTTTCACATTTCCGGGGCAGCAACCCCACACTTCCCCCTACTGTGGTTCCCGCCCGGCCCCTGGACGCCGCCGGGCGGGGCCGGTACGGCGCCGGGGAGGGCGCCGCGGAAGGGGAGAACGATGGGGACGACCGCCGCGCCCGCGGCCGGAAACTTCCGCAGCACGCTCAAGCGCGGCCTCGCCCGTGCGGCCGGCCGTGCGCCCGGTGAGGGAGCCACCCTCCTCATCTACCACCGCATCGGCGGCGGCACCGCCGACGAGCTCGACGTCCCGACCGCCGCGTTCACCGCCCAGATGGACCTCCTCGCCGACCTCCCGCCCGGCCGGGTGGTCTCCCTCGACGAGGCCACCGACCGGCTCGCCGCCGGCCGCCGCACCCCGAGCGCCGTCCTCACCTTCGACGACGGCTTCGCCGACGTGTACGACCACGCCTGGCCCCTCCTCAAGGAGCGCGGCCTGCCGTTCACCGTCTACCTCGCCAGCGGCCACGTCGGCGGCGCGATGCGCTGGGAGGGCTCCACCGCGAAGGGCGCCCCCGCACCGGGCCTCGACTGGGACCAGCTGCGCGAGATGACCGCCTCCGGCCTGTGCACCGTGGCCAACCACACCCGCACCCACGCCCGGCCCGTGCTGCTCACCACCGCCGAGCTCGACGGCTGCAACGACGACGTCGAGGAGCACCTCGGCACCCGCCCCCGGCACTTCGCCTACACCTGGGGTGTGCCGGTGCCCCACATGGCCGTCGCGCTGCGGGCCCGCTTCCGGACCGCCGCCACCGGCGAGGTCGGCCGCAACCTGCCGGGCTCCGACCCGGCCAGGTTCTGCCGGGTGCCCGTACGCCGCACCGACCCCATCGACTTCTACCGGGCCAAGCTGCACGGACGGCTCGTCCCGGAACGCGCCTACGCCCGCATCGTCGCCACCGCGAAGGCGGTGGGCGCCCGTGCCTGAGCCCGACGGCACCCCCGTGCTGCCGCTGCGGCTGCGCGGCCCCGGCGGCCGCCCGCTGCGCGTCGCCCACCTGACCACCGTCGACATGAGCCTGCAGCTGCTGCTCGCCACCGAGCTCACCGTCGACCTGGAGGCCGGTTTCGAGACGTACGGCCTCAGCGCACCCGGCCCGTACGTGCCGCAGCTGGAGGCCATCGGCGTGCGGCACGAGCCGCTGCACGCGCTCACCCGGGCGTGGCAGCCGCGCGCCGACGCGGCCGCCGGGCGGGAGCTGCTCGCGGTGCTGCGCCGCATCCGGCCGGACGTGCTGCACACCCACAACCCGAAGACCGGGGTGCTGGGCCGCGTCCTCGGCCGCCTCGCCGGGGTGCCCGTCGTCGTCAACACCTGCCACGGCCTCTGGGCGCAGGCCCACGACCCGTTCGCCAAGCGGGCGTTCGTGCTCGGCGCGGAAGCCGTCGCGGGGCGCTTCTCGCACGCCGAGCTCTACCAGAACGCCGAGGACCGCCGCACCCTCGCCCGCGCCGTCCCGCGGTACCGCTCCCGGGTGGTCGGCAACGGCGTCGACCTCACGCGCTTCCGCACCCGCCCCGGCGTCCGCGAGCGGGTGCGCGCCGAACTCGGCGTCGCCGACCGCGAGCTGCTCGTCGGCGGGGTCGGCCGGCAGGTCGCCGAGAAGGGCATCCGCGAGTACGCGGAGGCCGCCGCGGCGCTCGCGGGCAAGGCCCGCTTCGTCTGGATCGGCCCGCCCGACCCCGACAAGCCGGACGCGCTCACCGGCGCCGCCGACGGCGGCGTGGACTTCCTCGGCGCCCGCTCCGACATGCCCGACCTCTACGCCGCACTCGACGTCTTCGTGCTGCCGTCCCACCGCGAGGGGTTCTCGCGGTCCGCCATGGAGGCCGCCGCCGCGGGCCTGCCGATGGTGCTGAGCGACATACGCGGCTGCCGGGAGATCGGCATCCACGGCGAGCACCTGCTGCTCGCCCCGCCCGGCGACGTCCGGGCGCTCACCACGGCGCTCGACCGGCTCCTCACCGAGCCGGCCCTGCGCCGGGACCTCGGCGCGGCGGCCCGCTGCCGCGCCCTGGCCGAGTTCGACCAGCGCGCGGTCGCCCGGGTCTCGCTGGAGACCTACGCGGCCGTGGCCAGGGCACGAGGGCTGCCCTGGACGGTCGGCTGAGGCCGCACACCACACACCGTTGGGGGAGACATGCAGCCTGCTGGGGGAGGGATCGGGCGCGGAGGCGACCTGCTGATCGCCGCGCTCGCCGGGATCGTCGCGCTACCGCTGGGCCTGCTGATCGCCGTGCTCGTCCGCTGCACCATGGGCGGCCCGGTGCTGTTCCGGCAGACCCGTACGGGCCTGCGCGGCGACGAGTTCGACATCCTCAAGTTCCGCACCATGCGGGACAAACGTTTCGCCGACGAGCCGGACGCCCCGCGCATCACCCGGCTCGGACGGCTCCTGCGCACCACCAGCCTCGACGAACTGCCGCAGCTGTGGAACGTCGCCCGAGGCGAGATGGGCGTCATCGGGCCCCGGCCGACCCTGCCCGAGCAGGTCGTCCACTACACCGACCGGCAGCGCGGCCGCCTCGCCGTCCGGCCCGGCCTCACCGGCTGGGCCCAGGTGCGCGGCCGCAACTCGATCAGCTGGCCGCAGCGCATCGAACTCGACCTCTGGTACATCGTCCACCGCTCGGTCCTGCTCGACGTCCGCATCCTCGCCCTGACCGTCGGGGTGCTGCTGCGCCCGCACGGCGTCACCGCCGCCGGGGGCGTCAACCCGGGATTCCCGGTCCCGGTCCCGGCCGCGGCCGCGGCGTCCGCCGGGACCAATCCGGCGGTGACCGAACTGCCGACCGCCCGGGTCGTCCTGCCGCGCCACGTCGCCGCGGCGCGGCTCGGCCGGGCGGCCGTCGAGGAGGCGTCCTGACCGGGGCCCGCGCCCTGCCCGCCGGCCGGGAGGGCCGCGGGCCCGTACCGCAGCCGTGACCCGATGATGGAGCCATGACCGACGCACCGCTCTGGATCGCCGGCGCCGGGGGCGTCGGCCGTGAGGCCTACGACACCGCCCTCGCCGCCGGCACCCCGGTCGCCGGGTTCCTCGACGACCGGGCCCGCGGCACCACCGTCCGCGGCCTGCCGGTGCGCGCCCCCGAGGACCTGCCGCCCGGCGCCCGCTACCTCGTCGGCATCGCCGACCCGGCCGTCCGGCTGCGGCTGGCCGCCCTGCTCGACGCGGCGGGCGGCACGCCCGCGGTGCTCGTCCACCCGCGCGCCCTGATCGCCCCGGAGACCGAGCTCGCCCCCGGCTGCCTGGTCATGGGCGGCGCGTACGTCTCCAGCAGCGTCCGGCTCGGCGCGCACGGCCAGGTGCACTACAACGCGACGGTCGGCCACGACACGGTGCTGGGGGAGCGGGTCACCGTCTACCCGGGAGGCAACGTGTCGGGGTCGGTACGGCTGGGGGACGGCTCCACCGTCGGCTCCAACGCCGTCGTGCTGCAGGGCCTCACGGTCGGCGCGGGCGCCTTCGTCGGGGCCGCCGCCGTGGTCACCCGGGACGTCGCGCCCGGCGCGGTGGTGGCGGGCGCGCCCGCCCGTCCGCTCGTCCGGCGCCGCGCCGACTGAGACCGGCGGCCGACCCGGGCCGACCCGACCCGACCTGGGCCGACCTGGGCCGGGACCGCGCAGACCCGGACCGACGGGGACCGGCCGCCGACGGGGGCCGGCGGCCGACCCGGGCCGGTCGGTCTAAGGTCGGGAGCATGGCCATTCCGACCTTCCTCGCCGAACTCCGTGCCGTCGTCGGCACCCGCCCGCTCTGGCTCTCCGGTGTCGCCGCCGTCATCGTCGACGACCGGGGCAGAGTGCTGCTCAACCGCCGCAGCGACAACGGGAAGTGGGCGCTGATCGGCGGCATCCTCGACCCGGGGGAGCAGCCCGCCGAGGGCCTGGCCCGCGAGTGCTTCGAGGAGGCCGGCGTGACGGTCGAGCCCGAGCTCCTCACCTCGGTCAGCGTCTCCCCGGAGATCCACTACCCGAACGGCGACCGGGCGACCTACCTCGACCTGACGTTCCGCTGCCGCGTGGTGGCGGGGGAGGCCCACGTCAACGACGACGAGTCGCTGGAGGTCGCGTGGTTCGGGCCCGACGCCCTCCCCGAGCTCGACGACTACACCCTGGACCGGCTGAAGACCGCCCTGTCCGGCGCGGACCGGACGGTCTTCGCGTTCGCGCCGCCGGTCAGCGGGAGCTGAACCACTCCGCCGTCCGCTCCAGGCCCTCCCGCAGCTCCACGGGCCGGACGTCCGGGAACAGCGCCCGCAGCCGCCCGTTGTCGGCCTGCGAGTCCCGGACGTCCCCGGCCCGCGGCTCGGTGTGCGCGGTCTCCAGCGGCCGTCCCAGCACCGACCCCAGCTCGGCGACCAGCTCCATCAGCGTCGTCCGGGTGCCGAACGCCAGGTTGACCGGGTCCGGGTGGACGACCCGGCGCAGCACCGCCTCGGTCAGCACCTGCGCCACCGTGCCGACGTACGTGAAGTCGCGGCTCTGCCCGCCGTCGCCGTGCACCGTGAGCGGCCGGCCGGCGATCGCCGCGTCCAGGAACGCCGGCACCACGGCCGCGTACGCGTGCCCGGCCGGCTGCAGCGGGCCGAAGACGTTGAAGAACCGCAGCGGCAGCACGCCGAGCCCGTAGCAGTGGTGATAGGCCGCCAGGTACGCCTCCGTGGCGAGCTTGCTCACCGCGTACGGGCTCATCGGGGCGGTGCGCATCGTCTCGCGCTTCGGCAGCTCCCGGTTGGCGCCGTACACCGAGGACGAGGAGGCGGCGGCGACGTAGAGGCCGCCCGCCCGGCGGGCGGCCTCCAGCACCTGCAGGGTGCCGGTGGCGTTGGCGTGGTGGCTGGCCAGCGGGTCGGCCACCGAGCGCGGCACGGACGGCAGCGCGGCCAGGTGCACCACCGCGTCGGCGCCCGCGAAGGCGGCGTCGAGCAGGGTCGGGTCCAGCACGGTGCCGTGGTGGAAGGTGATGTCGAGGCCGTCGAGGTTCGCCTTGTCGCCGGTGGACAGGTCGTCCACCACCCGGACCTCCTCGACCTCCGGGCGGGCCAGCAGGGCCCGCGCCAGGTTCGCGCCGATGAAGCCGGCTCCGCCGGTGACGACCACGCGCATGCTGGGATCCCCTTCGCAAGGCCGGAGCCTCCCCGCCCCGGCACCGCCCCGATGCTAGCGGCGCACCCGGCCGTGCCGCGGGCGAACCCCACATGTGGGGCCGGACCTCACAGGGGAGGCCGACCCGTCTTGTGCTGCCGGAACGTCTCCTCCGCGGCGTCGAGCACGGCCGTCAGGTCGCCGCCCGCGGTGGCCGTCGCCACGGCCGCCACCGCGCCCTCCACGAACGGCGCGTCGGCGAAGCGCACCGGGAACGGCAGCCCGTGCTCGTCCGCGTCGGCGATCAGCGCGAGGACGGTGGAGACCGTGCCGTCCAGGTCGGAGAGCACCGCCACCCCGTGCCCCTGGTCGACCCGCCGGGCCGCGGCCGCGACGAGCACGGCGCTCGTGCCCAGCCCGTCCGGGCTGCCGCCGGCCGCCGCGACGGGCGCCGGGTCGTCGCCGTGCGCGAGCGACAGCGCGAGCTTCCGTACGGCCAGGGCCAGTTCCTCGCTGTGCGACACCAGCACCACGCCGACCCGGCCGAGCCCCGCGGGCCGGCCGGGCCGCGGCACCGGTGCCGGCCGGGCCGCGGGCGCGACGGCGGCGGGGGCCGACGGTGCGTCGGAGATCGGGATCACGTCGCGCGTGCCGGCCCGGCGGTCCATCAGCGGCTCCCTGGGGCTGCGGTCCTGTACTGACGAGTCCGGTACGGACGGGTCCGGTACGGACGGGTCCGGTACGGACGGGTCCGGTACGGATCCGAAGGCTCGAAGCAACCACTCTGGCAGCCCGGCGCGCCCGACCCGGCCAATGGGCGGCCGTGTCTACCACAACGGCCCGGTGCCGGACGGGTGATCCGCGGAATCCGCTCCCCGGAGCGGGAAGCCGGCGACCCGGCGGCGGCCCGCTGACTACGCTGGAGGCCGGACGACGGCGGAGGAGCACGGCATGACGGCCAACACCGTGACGGGCGCGGCGGACACCGCGAAGCACCGGCCCGATCTGGGCGGCGCGGAGTGGCTCTCGGGGAGCCGGGGAACGGGCGACGTGCAGATCGCGTTCGTCGACGGCTGCATCGCGATGCGGGACGGGCGGCAACCGGACGGGCCGGCCCTGATCTTCACCCCGGCGGAGTGGCGGGCCTTCGTCCTCGGCGCCCGGGACGGCGAGTTCGACCTCGGCTGAGGCGTACGCCGCGACGGCGGGCGGCCGACGCGCCGCGGACCTGGGGCTGAACCGGCGGTGACGGCCGGGAGGTCACAAATGAATTCTGATGGTCCGAAACTCGTTGACTGCCGCACGAGCCGCGGCTCACAGTATGGAGCAGGCAGACGCCGTGCCGACCGCCCCCACGCGGTCGTGCACGGCGCCCGCTGTGCTGCCCGCCACCGGCTACGGCGACGGACTCCTCCCGTTGTGTCCCCACGCACCGGAGTGCGTCGGCCGGCCCGGCCCCGTGGAGGGCCGGTGTCGCCGGGAGGCAGGCACCACGACCGAGAGCTACTCGGTCAAGGTGCCGGTGTGTCCGGGATCCGCACGCCCCCACGCGGCGGTGTCCCGGACAGGTCCGCGGAAGCGACGGGCCTGGGGCCCCGCGAACCTGGCTCTTGGTGTTGTCCGGTCACGACCGGCCGGCCCCGCACCGGCGTCCGGGCGGACGACGGTGCCGACGACGGTCGATCAGGTCTGTTCGCACGACGGTGTGCTGGATGAGGTACAGCGTGGCATGGCACGCCTGAACAAGCCGCCCCCCGGTGGGACGTGCCCACAGCGGTTGTCGTGCTGAACCGAACGTAGCCCGGACGGTTGCTCAGAGTCAACATTGGTCTCTGAGCGTCGATGCCCGGCCGACGGCCGCCGCGCGCCCGCGTGCGCCGGGGCACCCGCGCGCCGTCCGGACGGCAACGGCCACGTACGATGGTGCCATGTCTTTCCTCCGCCGTCGCTCCGGCTCCCCCGCAGGCCCGGACTTCGACGTGCTCGCGATGGACCCGGGCGACTGGCCCGGCCACTTCGGGGCCATGACCATGACCGGCCAGGACGGCTCCTGTCAGGGGATCTTCCTGCGCTACGACCTCTTCGGCGGCCGCGGACCGGCCATGTTCATCGGCAACCTGCCGGACGGCTCGCCGGCCCGCGAGCCCGAGGACGGCGTGCCCTTCGAGATCCGGCAGCTGCTCGCCGCGCTGGAGAACGACGAGCCGGTGGACCTCGTCTCGACCGAGGACTTCCCCGTGCTGCTCGGCGACGACCTCCTCATCGTGAAGAAGGTCAAGGTCAGCGAGGGGCGGGTGTTCTGCTCGCAGTTCGGCCGCAGCGACGGCGTGCTCGTCACCATCGCCTCCTGGGACAGACCGATCGCCGACGACCTCTACCAGCTTCTCAAGCCGCTGCCCGCGGAGATGTTCCAGCAGGGCTGACCGCACCGGTACGGCCGCGCTTGACGGTGTCGATCAATGCTTCGTACAGTCACGGGCATGCCGTGCCGCCCCCTGCTCACCCGCCGCAGAGTCGTCGACCTGCGCCGTGACGCCGGCGGGACGTGTCCGGGCCGCTGATCGGGGGCCCCGCCTCCTCACCGTCCCCACGGCACCGGGTTCCCTCCGGCCGCCGCCCTCCACGCGGGACGCCGGTGCCCGCCGACCGCCGGGGCCGTACTGCCGGCCCCCGCGTGCCGCCCGCACCCTGCCGCGTCCCCAGCCCGGAGGCACCTCCATGACCCCGACGCCGCTGCCGGCCGACGACCGCGCCGCCGTCGCCGACGCCCTCGGCCGCCTGCCCCGCGTGGCCGACCTCCTCGCCGCCCGCGCCGAGGAGCACGACCGCGACGGCACCTTCCCCTACCAGGGGATCGAAGCCGTCCACGAGGCCGGTCTGCTCACCCTGACCGTCGCCCGCCGCCACGGCGGCGCCGGCGCCGGACTGGCCGACACCGTCCGCGCCCTGGCCGGTCTCGGCCGCGGCGACGCCTCCGTCGCCGTGCTCACCGCCCACACCCTGCTGCTCCACGCCGAGCAGGCCAGGGCCGGCCTCTGGCCCGCCGCCGCCTACCGCCGCCTGCTCACCGAGTCGCGCCGGGGCCCCGCCCTGCTCGGAATGCTCCGCACCGAACCCGGCGGCCAGGCGGGCGCACCGCCCGCCACCGTCGCCCACTGGGACGGCGAGGCCTGGGAACTGACGGGCCGCAAGACCGACTGCAGCGGCGCCGAAGCGCTCTCCTGGATGGCCGTGCCCGCCCGCACCGACGAACCGGTGCCCCGGACGGGCGTCTTCCTCGTCCGCGGCGACAGCCCCGGCCTGGAGATCGACCCGGTCTGGGACCAGCTCGGCCTGCGCGCGAGCGCCGGGCACGACGTCCTCCTGGACGGTGTGCGCGTCGCCGCCGACCACGCCGTGCGCCTCACCGTCTCCGGACCGGCCGACCCCGACCGGCACGCCGCCGCCGACACGTCACGGGCCTGGCACCTCCTCGCGCTGTCCGCCGTCCACCTCGGCATCGCCCGCGCCGCACAGGACTGGCTGATCCGCTTCCTCCAGCAGCGCACCCCGGCCAACCTCACCGAGCCGCTCGCCACCCTGCCGCGCTACCGCACCGCGCTCGGCGGCATCGAGGCCTCGCTGATCGGCGCCGAGGAACTCCTCGACGCCCTCGCCGCCGGCGTCGACCGCGGCGACCCCGCCGCCGCCGAGCGCGCCGCGGCCGGCCAGCTCCTCGCCAACCGGGCCGCCACCGACGCCGTGCAGCAGGCCGTCACCCTCACCGGCAACCCCGGCCTGAGCCGCCGCCACCCGCTGGAGCGCTACCTCCGCGACGTGCTCAGCGGCCGGATGCACTTCCCCGCCGAGGAGGCCGTGCTGGAGGCCGTGGGCCGCGCGGCGCTCGCCCGCGGCGGACCCCGCCGGGCCTGAGGTCCGGCCGGTCGGTCAGCGGGTGCCGACCGCCGTGCGGACGGCCCGGCGGGCGAGCGCCGCGTCGTCGTACAGCCGGCGGATCATGATGCGCTGCTCCTCGCCGGCGCCCGGCACGTCGTGCAGGCGGATCTCCCGCATCAGCACCAGCACCAGGTTGACCAGGAAGGCGTCCCGCGCCAGCGTGCCGCCCGACTGCGCGAGCTGGCTGATCTGCCGCCGGGCCGCGGTGTCGCCGGAGAGCACGCTCCACAGCACCGCCAGGTCGTAGCCCGGCAGGTACCAGCCGGCCTCCTCCCAGTCGAGCAGCACCGGGCCGGACGGCGCCAGCAGCAGGTTGCCGAGCAGCGCGTCGCCGTGGCAGAGCTGCCAGGGGGTGTTCGACAGGCCGTGCAGCAGCTGCCGCAGGTCGCCCGCGTCCCGGTCGGTCAGCTGGCCGACCGAGTGGAACCGCGCGATCTCCGTGCCGTAGTCGAGCGGCCGGCCGAAGACGTCCGCCGGCGGACGCCACAGGTTGAGGGTGCGCACCGCACCCAGCACCGCCCGCACCTCGCCGGGGGTCGGCGGGTTCACCGGGTGGCGCTCGCGCGCGGCCGGCCGGCCCGGCACCCGCTCCAGCACCAGCACGCAGCGGTCGTGGTCGGCCGCCACCAGCCGCGGCAGCCGTACCGGCGGACGGTGCCGGACGAACGCCCGGTACACCGCCACCTCGTGGTGGAAGCGCGCGATGAGCTGCTCGTCCCTGGCCGCCTGCGGGGCCAGGCACTTGGCCACCACCGGGGCCCGGCCGATCGTCCCGGCGATGATGATGTGCCGGCTTCCCTCCCGCAGCACCTGCCGCGGCAGGAAGGCGGGACATATCCGCGAGATGGAGGCGAGCGCCGCCTTCACGGCGGGCGTCTGCAGCGCCGCCGGGTCGACCCGGTCGACGAACCCCTCCGCGGTGCGCGTGGTCAGCACACGGCCGCCGAGCGGCCGGGGTGCGGCCTCGCCGGGCCGGGGCCCGATCACGGTGCGCGCCAGGGCGGCGCGGGGGTCGCGGACCTCGGCACCGCGGAGTGCGGGCCGGCCGCCGGTCGCGGTCGGGGGACGCAGGCCCGGGCGGGCCTGTCCCTGGGGGTGGCGTGCCGTACCCGGATCGGCGGCCGGGGTGGTGCGCGTGCCGGTGCTGGCTGTGGAGTACATGGGCTGGTGAGGGTCCCTTCCTGGCGACTGGGTGCCGTCGTGCCCGGCGGCGCCTGCTTCCTCCGCGGTGCCGTGGGCGGGCCCGGGTGGAGTGCGGGCGTCGGGCGCGGTGCCGGCGAGCCCGTTCCGTCCGCACCCTGGGGAGTGCGGTCGTCCCGTACTGCCGCGCCGTGCCCGACGCCCCCGCGCCACCCGGCTGCGCCACCCCCTCCACGAGACCCCTTCCGGGGCCCCGCCCGGTGCTCCTGACGGCCTGTCGGGCCGGAACCGTGGACGTTCCGGCCCCGACCGGATCCGAAGTCGGGGTGGCGCATTCCTACCTGACACCCCGTCGGTACTGGCACACCATGTGGCGTGCCCTGGCGAAGCCTGGCGAATGGTCGCCTGGCATGTGACAGAGCCACTACTGTCGAAAGCAGCCGAGGAACCTGGGGGCTTCACGTGAGCAAGGGGCCGAACACCAGACTCGCCGACCTCTTCGCCCTGACCGGATGGTCCAAGGGCGAGCTGGCCAGGCTGGTCAACCGGCGCGGTGCGGCGATGGGCCAGCAGCAGCTGTCCACCGACACCTCGCGGGTGCGGCGCTGGATCGAGCAGGGGGAGATCCCCCGCGATCCGGTGCCGAGGGTGCTCGCCGCGGTGTTCACGGAGCGGCTCGGTCGTGTCGTCACCACGGAGGACCTCGGTCTGGAGCGACACCGGCCCACCAGGGCTGGCACCCCCACGGAGACGGCGGCGGTGGTGCCCTGGCAGCCGGATCGGACAGCGGCGGTCCTCACCGAGTTCACGGGAATGGACCTCATGCTGAACCGCCGCGGACTGGTCGGCGCGGGCGCAGCCCTCGCCGCCGGCACCGTCATCGCCGACAACCTCCACGACTGGCTCACCGGCGACGGCGTCGCGTACGCCGCCGAACGCCCCGGGCCACGCCACGTGCTCACCCGTGGCGGCCCGCAGCCCGTCGTCGACGTCTACGACGCCGGCCCCGTCGGCAACGACGAGGTGACGGCCCTCGAACGGTCCGTCGACGTCTTCCGCGCCTGGGACGCCTCCCGCGGAGGCGGACTCCAGCGCAAGGCCGTCGTCGGCCAGCTCAACGAGGTCGGCGGCCTGCTCACCCACCGCCACGCCCCCGCCGTCGAGCGCCGGCTGTGGACGGTCGCCGCCAACCTCGCCGTCCTCGCCGGCTGGATGTCGCACGACGTCGGCCTGGAGCCCACCGCCCAGAAGTACTTCGTCATCGCCGCGCAGGCCGCCAAGGAGGCCGACGACCGGCCGCGGGCCGGCGAGGCCATCTCCCGCGCGGCCCGCCAGATGCTGCACCTCGGCCGCGCCGACGACGCCCTGGAACTGATGCAGCTCGCCCAGGCCAGCGCCGGCGACCGGGCCCAGCCCCGCACCCGCGCCATGCTGCAGACCGTCGAGGCTTGGGCGCAGGCCTCGCTCGGACGCTCCGAGGCCACCCGGCGGGTGCTCGGCGAGGCCGAGGACCTCTTCGTGCAGGAGGCCGACGAGCCGCCGCCGAGCTGGATGCAGCTCTTCAACGAGGCCGAGCTGCACGGCATGCAGGCCCTCGTCTACCGCACCCTCGCCGAGCACGACCCCGGCGCGACCCGGCTCGCCGAGCACCACGCCCAGCGGGCCATCGCGCTGCGCCCCACCGACGGCCGCGAGCGCTCCGCCCTGCTCGACCAGATCACGCTGGCCTCGGTCTACTGGATCTCCGGCGAGCCCGACGCGGCCTGCCTGCAGGCGAAGCTGGCGATGAACGCGATCAACCAGACGTCCTCCCTGCGCACCTGGGACCGGCTGCGCGAGATGTACCGCCTGGCCGGCCGCTACCAGGGCCTGCCGGAGGTGGCCGAACTGCGCGCGGAGATCGACTCCGTCATGCCCGACCGGCGCCGCCGGGTCTGACCCGCCCGCCGGCCGCCCGCCGCGGTCCCGCCCGGCGGATCCCGCCGGGCGGTCCGGCGCTGCGCGGCGCCGGTGCTGCAGGGCGCGTCCGGGCCTTGGGAGACGCCGGTCCGCGGCCGGGCCGGCGACCGGAGCGTCGGGCCGGCGACCGGGGCACCGGGGTGGTGCCGGAGGGCCGCATCGCCCCGCACGGCGGCCGACCTCGTCGCGGCGGCGGAACCCCGTCTCCCGGGTGCGCGCCGCGCTGGTGGCGCCGTAGCGGTCGGACACCCGTGCCGGGCCCGGGCTCCGGCGGGCCGTGTCCGGTCCGGGGGGATCTGCACACATCGGTGAAGATTCCTCCTCCGGCGCGGGCGGGTGCCCCGGCGGACCTCCGGAGGAGGGGCGTGCGGCAGGCCTCCGGGGCCGGGTGCGGGGGCCGTTCTGCCTTGCCCTGTGTGCGGACCGGGCGGTCAGGCGGTAACCTTCGGTGATTCCGGCGCCCGGGCGCCTGTCCAGGACATTCCACCCCCGGCGACGGAAATCCCGTTGCCACGACGACCGCCGCAACGGATGCTGACCTCATGTTCGAGCCAGTGATAGCGCCCAGTGCCAGCCTTGTCGGCCTCCTCCAGAGAGGCCGCGGCGACGGGCAGCTGCATGCCCTGGCAGCCGACCGGGCCGAGGCCGTCACCGCGCTGGAGACCTGTGTCACGCAGGACCCCCGGGCCGACTGGCAGGTCGAGAACCGCTCCCTCTACTACGCGCGCCTCTACATGGAGCTGGAGGCGCCGCTCACCGGCCTCCGCGGCCATCTGCACTCCGCCGACGACGCCCTCGACCAGGACGAGGCCCGGACGGGCCTCGCGCTCGCCGTCCTCGGCCACCTCGCCGCCTACGGCCGCCGCGACGCCCTCGACCTGCTGCGCGGCTACGCCGCCGCCGGCTGGAACTGGGCCTGGGCGCTGGACGAGCTGGCGCTGCGCGACGACGACCGGTCGCTGCTCGACCTGGCCCCCGCCGTCCTCGACCGCTTCCCCGCGGGCCCCGCCGGCGACGCCGACCTGCGGGCCGCCATCCGCGGCGCGTACGAGCCCCGCCCCTGGCGGCTGTGGGCCGCGCACCACCCCCGGGTGGCCGCCGCCGGTGAGCAGTCACCCTTCGACCTCTGGCAGCGCCAGCTGAACCGCGGCGGGGTCACCCCCGGCTGGAGCACCGCCGACGTGCTCGCCTGGGCCGACCGGCCCGAACCGGACGCCGCCGGCGAACCCGACACCACGGCCGCCGCACGCCGGGCCGCCGCGGCCGCCCGCTGCCTGGCCGCCGTCGTCCGCCCGCAGGACCGCGAAACGGTGCTCGACGCCGCCCGGCACGGTGAGCCGGGGGCCCGCAGAGCCGCCCTCCGCTACCTGGTCGACCAGAGCGATCCCGCGGCGGCCGGCCTGATCGAGGCGGCCGCCGCCGACGTCGACGAGCGCATCGTCACCGGCGCCCTGGAGGTGCTGGGCCGGATGCGCGGACCCGAGGCCCTCGGGCACGCCCGCCGCTGGGCCGACCCCGCGACCGGCGGAGCCGACAGCGCCCTCGGCGAGGCCGCCGTGCAGCTCCTCGCCGACGCCGGGGAGCCCGCCGACGGCCCGATGGTGGTGGACGCGCTGCGCCGCTGGATCTCCGCCCGCGGGGTCGAGGGCGCCGGACTGGCCACCCTGGTCGACGGCGTGGGGCGGCTGGCCGCCGCCGGTGCCGTACCCGCCCTGCGCCACGTGTACGGCGAGACCGTCTCCTCCGAGCTCCGCGGCCGCGCCGCCCGTGCGCTGGCCGTCACCGACCCGCACTTCGCGCAGGGACCGGCCGTCGAGTGCCTCTGGGACTGCGAGGAGTCGACCCGTGAACTGGCCGCGCGGCACGTCACCACGACGGGTGACGTGCGCGTGCTGGAGCGGTTGCGGCGGCTGGCCGCCGATCCGGCCGAGGAGGCCGAGGTGCACGCCGCCGTACGCGTGCGGCTGACCGCCCGGGAACGGCCCTAGATCATCGAAGGCGGCGATTCCGGACGGGGCGCGCCGGACCGTGCGGCATGATGGGCTGGCCCACCGTCAGCTCGCCCCTTTGGAGCACCGGCGCATGAACCGACCCCGTCTCCTCGCCCGCCTCGCGACGCTGCCGGCCGCCGTGCTGGGTGCGCTGGCCCTGGCCGGCCCGGCCTCCGCCCACGTCGAGGTCGAGTCCTCCCACGCGCAGGCGCTGGCCGTCGACGCCGTGATCGCCTTCGACGCCGAGGGCGAGTCCGCCACCGCCGGGATCGACAAGGTCACCGTCGCGCTGCCGGCCGGGATCGCGCCCGCGGACGTGACCCTCGTCGAGGCGCCGAAGGGCTGGACGTTCACCCCGACCCCGGACGGCTACCAGGTGGCGGGCACCGCGCTCGCCCCGGGGAAGAGCGCCGCGTACAAGGTGAAGGTCCGCCAGCTGCCGGACGCGTCGTCGGTCGCCTTCAAGTCGCTCGTGACGTACTCCGACGGGCAGGTCGACCGGTGGATCGAGCTGCCGAAGAGCGGCGCGACACCGGCGCACCCGGCGCCCGTGCTCAAGCTGGCGGCGGCCTCGCCGGGGGCCACGCCGCTCCCGGCCGCTCCGGCCCCGTCCGCATCCGTGCCCGCGTCCCCCTCGCCGTCGGCTCCGGCCCCGTCGGCGCCCTCCGGCGAGCCCTCCCCGTCGGCGTCCGCGGGCACGACGCCGTCCGACTCCTCCGGCGACTCCTCCGACGGCCTCTCCGGGGGCGGCATCGCGACGATCGTCGGGGTGGGTGTCCTGGCCGTGGCGATCGTGGCGGTGCTGGTGCGCCGCCGCCGGCTCGGCGGCCGGGACTGACCGCGGACGTGCCGGGGGGCCCGTCCGTACGGACGGGCCCCCCGGGCTGCGGCAGACGTGGTGGTGCGGCGGACGTGGTGTGCGGAGGCGCCGGTTACTCCACGGCCCCGGCGTCCGGTGCGAGCACGCCCGCGGTGACCAGCCCGATGATCAGCAGGCCCAGCAGCACGCGGTAGACCACGAACGGCATGAAGCTGTTGTGCGAGATGTACTTCAGGAACCACGCGATGGCGGCGTAGCCGACGACGAAGGCGATCACGGTGGCCAGCAGGGTCGGACCCCAGGCGGGCGCCGGGCCCTCGCCGATCTTGAAGAGTTCCAGCGTGCCGGAGGCGAGCACCGCCGGGATCGCCAGCAGGAACGAGTACCGGGCCGCGGCCTCCCGGCTGTAGCCGAGGAGCAGGCCGGCGCTGATGGTGCCGCCCGACCGCGAGACCCCGGGGATCAGCGCGAGCGCCTGCGCGAAGCCGTACGTGACGGCGTGCGGCAGGGTGAGGTCGCTGATCGGACGGGCGTTGCGCACCGCCCGGGAACGGTCCGCGACGGCGAGGATCAGGCCGAAGACGACGAGCGTCGTGCCGATCACCCGCAGGTCGCGCAGCGAGGTCTCGATGGTGTCCTGGAACACCGCGCCGAGGATGCCGATCGGGAGGGTGCCGACGATGACGAACCAGCCCATCCGGGCGTTGGGGTCGCTGCGGCGGGCGGGGTCGAACAGCGAGGCGAACCAGGCGCCGATGATCGCGGCGATGTCCTTGCGGAAGTAGATGAGCACCGCCGACTCGGTGCCGAGCTGGGTCACCGCGGTGAACGCCGCTCCCGGGTCGTCCCAGCCCAGCAGCGCCGAGGACACCCGCAGATGGGCGCTGGAGGAGACGGGGAGGAACTCCGTGAGTCCCTGGATGAGGCCGAGGACGGCCCCGTGGAACCAGTCGATCACCGGGCACCCGCCAGGGGTGTCCGTCGGTCGGTGCGCATCGGGTCGGGTGTTTCCTGTTCTTGTGGTGGCGGCCGTGCGCGCCGGGGTGCGGCCGCGGTCGCCGCGGCGTTCCGCACCGTCCGGCGCAGCTGGAGGATAAGCAGCCAAGATGGCCGGGACCTGTCCGCACGGTCAAGATCCGGTATCGGGAGCCCCTCCGGGCCGCAGCCGTGGCCGGACTGACGGCATGTCAGCTCTCTCCCGGGCGGTCGCCGCGGCATGCTGGGCGGGCACACCACGGACGGGAGCGGCGGCATGGGCGATGGCGTGGGCGTGGGCGTGGGCGGACGGCTGGCGGGCAGGTCGGCCCTGGTGACGGGTGCCGCCCGCGGCATCGGACGGGCGACGGCCGAGCTCTTCGCCGCCGAGGGCGCGCGCCTGGTGCTCGCCGACGTCGACGGCGACGCCGTCACCGCCCTGGGCGGAGCCCTCACGGCCGGCGGCGCCGAGGCCCGCACGGTGACCGGGGACGTCTCGGTGCCCGCGGACGCCCGGGCGATGGTCGACGCGGTGGTGGACGCCTACGGGCGGATCGACGTGCTCGTCGCCAACGCGGGCGTCCTCCCCCTGCACACCGTCGCCGAGGCCACCCCCGAGGACTGGGACGCCGTGATGGCGGTCGACGGCCGCGGCATGTTCCTCACCTGCAAGTACGCGATCGAGCGGATGGCGGCGGCCGGCGGCGGCTCGATCGTCTGCCTCTCCTCGATCTCCGGCGTCGCGGGCCAGGCCGGCCAGGCGGTGTACGGCCCGGCGAAGTTCGTCGCCACCGGGCTCACCAAGCACCTCGCGGTCGAGTGCGCGCCGCAGAACATCCGGGTCAACGCCGTGGCCCCCGGCACGATCCGCACCGACCGGGTGATCCGGCTCGCCGACGAGCCGGGCGGGCCGGAGTACCTCGGCGCGATCGTCGGACGCCACCCGATGGGCCGCCTCGGGGAGCCGGCCGAGGTCGCGCGGGCCGTCCTCTTCCTCGCCTCCGACGAGGCGTCGTTCGTCACCGGCGCCGTGCTCCCGGTGGACGGCGGCTACCTCGCGCAGTGAGGCGGGCGCGGTCAGCGCGCCGGGCGCACCGGCAGGAAGCGCAGCGGCGTACCCGGGCGGGCCTGGGCGGCCGCGGCGAGGTCGGCCCGCGGCACCACCCCCACGACCGGGTAGCCGCCGGTCGTGGGATGGTCGGCGAGGAACACCACCGGCAGGCCGTCCGGCGGCACCTGCACGGCGCCCAGCACCATGGCCTCGCTGGGCAGTTCGCCCGGCCGGGCACGGTGCAGCGGCGGCCCTTCGGTGCGCAGGGCGATCCGGTTGGACGCGGCGGCCACCGTGTAGCCGCCGCGGGGCGGCGCGTCCTCGAACCAGTCGTCGTGCGGGCCGGGCAGCAGCCGCAGCAGCAGCTCCGCGGGCGGGCCGGGCAGGGCGACCGGCCCGGCCGCCGCAGGGGTGCCCGGCGCGCCGACCGGCAGCCGGTCGCCCGCCGCGAGCGGTGCCGGGCCCAGCCCGGAGAGCAGGTCCGCCGAGCGGCTGCCGAGCACCGGCGGCACGGCGACCCCGCCCGCCACCGCCAGGTAGCTGCGCACGCCGTGGGTGGCCGTCCCGACCTCCAGGACGGCCCCGGCCCCGACCCGGACCGCCGCACCCCACGGCACCGGGCGCCCGTCGACGCGCACGGGTGCGGGAGCGCCGGTCACGGCCACCACCACGGGGGCGGTCACCCGGACGGCGACGCCGCCGAGCGTCGTCTCCAGCGCGGCGGCCCCCGGCGCGTTGCCGAGCAGCCGGTTGGCGGCGACCAGTGCGGGCTCGTCCAGCGCCCCGGCGCGCGGCACCCCGAGATGCGCCACGCCCCGGCGGCCGAGGTCCTGCACGGTGGTCAGCGGCCCCGGCCGCACCACCACGAGCTCAGCCATCCGTCGCCTCCGCCGTGAAACGCACCCGGGTGCCCGGCGCCAGCAGCGCGGCGGGCTCGCGCGCCGCGTCCCACAGCGGCAGCGCGGTGCGCCCGAGCAGCTGCCACCCGCCGGGCGACGACCGCGGGTACACCCCGGTGTACGGGCCGGCCAGCGCCACCGACCCGGCCGGCACCGCGCTGCGCGGCGTCGACCGGCGGGGCACCTCGTACCGCCCGGGCAGACCGGTGAGGTAGGCGAAGCCCGGGGCGAAGCCGCAGAACGCCACGCGGTACTCGGCCCCGGTGTGGATCCGGACGGCCGCCTCGGGGGAGACCCCCCAGCGACCGGCGACCTCGGCGAGGTCGGCGCCGTCGTACACCGTCGGCACCGTCACCAGCGGGCCCGCCACGGGCGGGTGCCCGGGCAGCGTCCAGCCGTCCAGCAGGCGGGCGAGCGCGGCCCGGTCGGCGACGCCGTCCAGCAGTACGGTCCGCGCGGCGGGCACGATCTCGGCCGTCTCGGGGAGGTCGGCGCGGTGCTCCAGCAGGGCGGCGTACAGCGCGGCGACCTGCTCGGCGGAGTCGGCGCCGACGAGCAGGGCGTCCTCGCCGACCGGACGGAACGTCAGCCGGCCCGCCATCAGGTGAAGGCCTCCACCCGGACGCCCGCCGTGGCCAGGGCGCCGCGCACCCGCCAGGCCAGCTGCGCGGCCCCCGGCGTGTCGCCGTGCACGCACAGCGAGCGGGCCCGCACCGCCACCCGCTCGCCGCCGGCCGCGGTCACGGCGCCGTCCCGGGCGATCCCCACCGCCCGGGTGATCACCGCCTCCGGGTCGTGCACCACGGCGTCCGGCTCCCGGCGCGGCACGAGCGTGCCCGCCCGCGTGTAGGCCCGGTCGGCGAACGCCTCGGCGACCACCGGCAGGCCGACGCCCTCCGCGACGGCCAGCAGCCGGGAGCCCGGCAGGCCCAGCACCGGCAGCGGGCCGTCGCAGACCGCCCCCGCCCGCAGGACCCCGGAGACCACCGCCTCCGCCTGCTCGTCGTCGGCGACCACCCGGTTGTAGAGCGCGCCGTGCGGCTTGACGTAGCTGACACGGGAGCCGGCCGCCCGCGCGAACACCTGCAGGGCGCCGATCTGGTAGGCGATCTCGTCGGCCAGCTCGTCCGGCGGCACGTCCATCGCCCGCCGCCCGAACCCGGCCAGATCGCGGTACGAGACCTGCGCCCCGATCCGCACACCGCGCTCCGCGGCGAGGGAGCAGACCCGGCGCATCGTGGACGGGTCGCCCGCGTGGAAGCCGCACGCGACGTTGGCGCTGGTCACCACCGACAGCAGCGCCTCGTCGTCGGTCAGGGTCCAGCGTCCGAACCCCTCGCCGAGGTCCGCATTGAGATCGATCACCGCGTCCGACACGCGTCGCCCCGCCTTCCAGCTGCTCCTGGGGGTGATCGTAGGGCCTGATCGTTTGCCCGGGCGCCGGGCCCGTTGGCGCGGGGCCGCGTTTTGCCGGACGTTCGCCCTCCGTTCGCGGCCGCCCGGCGCCGCCGGGTGCCGGCCGGCCCTGCCCCGGAGGGGAACCGTTCACGGCGTCGTCCGGAGCTCGCGTGCGACCTGTCCGGCCAGTGCGGCCCCGTCCAGGAGGAACCGCAGCCGGCCGACCCCGAGCAGCCGCAGCGCCGGGCCGTGGTCCAGCGCGACGAATCCCCCCGCTGCCACGGCCAGCAGCCGCCAGCCGGTGGCGGCGGGCGCCCGCAGCGGCCGCGGCAGCGCGGCGAGGGACTCGCGCAGCCTGCAGCAGTGGAAGGGGACGTGCCGCACCTCGTCGGCCAGGACGAGCCCCGCCGTCTCCGCGATCAACGGGTCGCGGGCGCCGTCCCGCACCGCGCGGTAGTACCGCACCGCGACGACCTCGGCGACCAGCAGCACCATGAGCTCCAGCCGCAGCCCCAGCAGCCGCCGGAACCGGACGAAGAGGGCGTCGCTCCAGTGCGACCCGAGCAGCGGCACGCCGCCGGCGTCGAGCAGCCGGGCCAGCAGCCGGGCGTGGTTCTGCTCCTCGGCGACGAACAGCCGCAGTGCGGCCGTGTACGCGGGGTCGCCGAAGGCCTCCGCCTTGGCGATCAGCTGGGTGCCGTCGCCGTCCTCGCCGACCTGGAACCGCTGCAGGCTGCGCCAGAGGGCGGGGTCGGCCGTGGCGCCGCGGGAGGTGTCCGGGTCGGCGCGGCGGCTGCGCCGGTGGGCCTCGGCGGTGAAGTGGGCCACCCAGCCGGGATGGTCGAGCACGGCCGGAGGGGCGGGGGCCGGGGCAGCCGCCCGGGCGGTGGCGGTGGCGGTGTCGGTGGTGGCTGTGGTGGTGGTGGTGTCGGCGGTGGCGCCGGCCGGCGCGGTCATCCGGCGGCCGCCGTCCGGGCGAGGCCCGGGCGGGTGCCGCCGGGGTCGGGGTGGGCCCCGTCGAACAGCGCGACGGCGAACGGGGGCGCCGCGACGGCCCGGGCCCACTCCAGACGGCGGATCGCCCGCAGGACGACGAGGAGCGGGACCGCGCCGACGACACCGAACGACATGTCGATGAATCGCCACATGAGCGGGATCTCGCGCAGCGGGCCGCAGATCAGGGCGAGCGGGACGACACCGGCGCAGGCGAGCAGGGCCCAGCGGATCACCCAGACGTTGCGGAGGGGGTCGCGGAGCGGTCCCCAGAAGGCGGTGGCGATCACCAGGTGGGCGAAGGCGAGCCAGTCGGTGCCGTACGCGAGGAAGGGGTGGCGGAGGTTGGTGTCGGCGACGCCGTCGCGGACCCGGTCCGTCCAGCCGGCGATGCCGGGCCAGTGCTCGCCGAGGCCGCTGCGGTGGACGGCGTCGGCCAGCCAGCGGGTCTCGGTCTCCAGCGGGAAGGCGGTGAGCCCGCTGAGCGCGAGGCAGACGATGAAGATCCACAGCCAGGTGCGGATCTTCCGGAGCTCGGCCCGGGGGCCGGGTTCGGTGGTCATGGGGCACTCCCGGGACGGCGCGTCGAAGGGGGGGCGGCCCGGGGTGTCCGGGCGGCGCAGGATCACTGTAGACCTCAGTATTGAACATGTTCAAGATGGGAATTGAACGCGTTCAGCATGGGCCTCGGGGAGGGGCGGCGAGCATCCGCGACGCCGCCCGGACACCCGCCGGCGGACCCTGCCGGGTGCGGCGGCGCGGACGCCCGCCATGACCCGCAACATGCTGAAACGGCACCGCAACACCCACTCCCACCAGGCGAGATGGCGATTGACAGCAGCCTGGTCGGGTGGCCAGCATGATGCTGTCGAACCCGCCGCGACCCAGAGGAGGACGCCGAACCATGAGCCGTGTCAGCTGTCCCCCGTGTCGCCGCGCGACCGCCTCCTGAGCGAGTCGCCACCCCACTCCCGGCGCTGACCGCCATCCCTTGCGCTGCGCCCCCTTGCGCTGCGCCGCCGTACGCTGCGCCGCCTTGCGCCGGGCTGCCGTGCACCCGCTCCGCGTCGCCCTGCACCGTTCCGTGTCGCCCTGCTCCGCCGCGCCTCCGCCGTGCCCGCCCTGCCGCCGGCCCGGACGCGCCGCCGGGCCCCGTCGTGCCGAGAAAGCCGAGGATCCGCCATGACCGCTGTCGCCACCGAGATCGCCACCGACACCGACACCGCCACTGCCGCCGCCGCCCCCGCCGCCACCGCCCCCGTCGAGCTCCGCCTCACCCCCGTCGCCGGGCGGATCGGCGCGGTCGTCCACGACGTCCGCCTGGGCGGCGACCTCGACGCCGCCACCGTCGCCGCGGTCGAGACCGCGCTCCACCGCCACAAGGTGCTGTTCTTCCGCGGCCAGCACCACCTCGACGACGCCGGCCACGAGGCCTTCGCCCGTCTGCTCGGCCACCCCGTCGGCCACCCGACCGTGCCGAGCGCCGACGGCCGGTACGTCTTCGAGCTCGACGCCACCAAGGGCGTGCGCGCCAACAACTGGCACACCGACGTCACGTTCGTCCCGTCGTACCCGAAGGCGTCGATCCTGCGCGCCCTGGAGCTGCCGGAGGCGGGCGGCAGCACGGTGTGGGCCAACACCGCGACCGCCTACCAGGACCTGCCCGCGCCGCTGAAGGCGCTGGCCGAGAGCCTGCGCGCGGTGCACACCAACGACTACGACTACGCGGCAAGCCTCGCGCTCGCCCCCGAGCTCGCGGACGACGCGGAGGTCGCGAAGCTGTTCCGGCAGGTCTTCGTCTCCACCACCTTCAGGACGGAGCACCCGCTGGTGCGCGTCCACCCGGTGACCGGCGAGAAGAACCTGCTGCTCGGCTCGTTCGCGCAGCGCGTCCAGGGCGTCTCCGGCGCCGACAGCAAGGCGCTGATCGCGCTCTTCCAGCGCTACGTGGAGCGCCTGGAGAACACCGTCCGCTGGAACTGGCAGGTCGGCGACGTCGCGATCTGGGACAACCGCGCCACCCAGCACTACGCCGTGGCCGACTACGGCGACCAGCCGCGCCTGGTCCGCCGGATCACCCTCGACGGCGACCTGCCGGTGGGCGCGGACGGCGTGCCGAGCCGCCTGCTGGAGCCCGCCGACCCGCCGGCCGTGGCGGGCCTGGTGCCGGCCGGGCAGCTGGAGGCCGCGGCGCTCGGAGGCTGACGACCGGGCCCCCGGCGCGCAGCCGCGCCGGGGGCAGGGGCGCCGCCGGAACCGGGGCAACCACGGCCGTTTCGGATGTTGTCGGTGCGAACCTCTAATCTTGTCCACCGTGACCGCGATCGCTGACCAGCCCACCAGGCCCGCACCCGGCCCGGCCGCCGACGAGGGGCTCGCCCGCCGGCTCAAGGCGCTGGCCTGCACCGCCCCGCTGCACGACCTCGACATGCGCAAGGTCAACCTCGCCGGCGAGTACAGCTCGTACACGATGGCCGAGATCGGGCTCGCCGCGATCGACCTCGTCACGCTCAACATGGACTTCGACACCGGCGCCGACCGCGACATAGTGCTCGGCCGGCTGCACCCGCGGATCGCCGCGCAGAACCCGGGCCGCGACCCCGCCGAGCACGCCCGCGTCGGGCGCTGGGTGCTGGAGTCGCTGATCAACGTCGGCAGTGTCGACCGCGGGTTCCGCGCCGTCTACGGCACCTTCGGCGCCGACGGCGGGTACGTCCGGCGCGACTACGACTTCAAACTGATCGAGGAGGTGCCGGGGCCCGACGGCGGCGTCTACCTGCGCACCACCGACGAGGCCGTCAACGTGCTCGTCGGCGCCCTCGACACCGACGTCACCTCCGCCCAGATCGCCGCCGAGGTGAAGCTGGAGGTGCTGATCCGCCGCGGGCGGCTCGCCGACGCGCAGCTCGCCGCCGAGCAGGCCCGCTACCGCACCGTCCAGTACGCCGAGACGCTGCGCCGCGCCCTGGAGGCCACCCGCCGCAACG
Organism: Kitasatospora sp. NE20-6; assembly: GCF_045862635.1. Lineage (NCBI taxonomy): Bacteria > Bacillati > Actinomycetota > Actinomycetes > Kitasatosporales > Streptomycetaceae > Kitasatospora > Kitasatospora sp. NE20-6. Next base: position 35,715 of record NZ_BPRL01000036.1, on the reverse strand, counting down.
TCCGCGCCGTCGACTGGATGGAGACCGTCCCCGACCTGATCGACGAGGCGCTCGACCACATCGCCGACCGGTACCGGCACGAGAACGCCATCCTCACCAACATCCGCCGGGCCCGCGACGAGGCCGTCGACCCCGAGCACAAGCGCCGCGCCGCCGAGCTCGTCGACATCGTCAAGGACTGCATCCGCCGCCACACCCAGCTGCAGACCCGGCTGCTGGAGGCCGGCCCGCTCTTCCGCGCCGAGCAGGACCGCCAGGCCTTCGCCGCGCCGAGCGCCCGCAGCGGCATAGACCTGTACGGGCACCTGCTCGCCCCGCTGCTGGAGCTGCCGCTGGAACGCGCGGTGCGGCCCACCGACGCGTTCTTCGCCCGCGGTGCCGGCCTGCGCGTCGCCGCGTCCGTCCGCGTCGCCGACCTCGTCGACCTGCTGCTCACCCCGCCCGTCGAACGCGAGCACCTCGGCGCCGAGCTCCCCGAGCCCGACCTCGTCGCCACCCCCGACGACAGCCGGTTCACCGAGGCCCAGCTGGAGGCCGCGCTGGACCTGCTCGACCTGCCCGCCGACGCCCCGCGACGCCTCTCCGGCCTGCTCGCCGACGCCCGCCGCCAGGACCCCGACCTGCCGTACCTCGTCGCGCTGCTCGCCGTGCACGCCGCCAGCCCGCCCGTCGGCACGGCCTACCGGCAGGGCGAGGAACGGCTGCTCTTCGCCGTCGACGACGGCACCCGCCTCGACGACCCCGAGTTCGGCGGCGCCGACCTCATCGTCGGCAGCGCCCTGCTCGACGCCGCCGGCATGGCCGCCGACCGCAAGGAGGCGAGCTGATGTCCCACCCCTCACCGCGCAAGGAGCCCCGCCCGTGACGACCCTCCACGAGCCGGCCTGGGCATCCGAACCGGAGCCCGCCCCCGCCCAGCTCACCCCCGCGGACGTCACCGACGCCGCCCGGCTGGTCTCCTTCGGCCTGCAGGCCAAGCTGCTGCCCGCCCGCGACGCCGAGTACGCCGAGCTGGTGCGCCGCCACCGTGAGGACCCGCAGTTCGCCCGGCTCGCCGACGCCGTCGCCACCGGCATGGGCCTCGTCGTCCTGGAGGTGTCGCCGCGCGCGGGCATGGCCGTCGCCGCCGCCGAGGACTCCGTCTTCGCCGTCCGCATGGGCGACTACTCGCGGCGCGCCGCGTCCGAGTCGACCGACCGCTTCCTGCACGGCCTCGCGCACCTCGCCGTCGCCGCCCTGGCCTTCCCCCGCCCGGAGGACCTCGCCGACGACGGCTACCTCGGCCGCGTCACCGTCAACGGCGTCGACGCGTTCGTCCGGCAGGCCTGCCGCCGCCTGGAGGAGCGCGCGGAGGCCGAGGGCGCCGTCACCGACCCCGCCACCGACGCCCCCGGCCTGGAGGCCGCGTGGCGCGTCTGGGCCCGCCGCTCCGCCACCGGCGCCACCAAGGACGCCCGCCGCCTGGCCGGCTCCACCACCGGCATCGTCTCCAAGGCCGTGCTCTTCCTCGTCGACTCCGGCTTCCTCCAGAAGACGTCCGACGACTCCGGCGGCACCTACCGCACCACCGCCCGCTACCAGCTGCAGGTCCGCGACCTCGCGGGCGGCGCCGCCATGGCCGAGCTCACCGACCTCGGGGTCGTCCCGGTCACCGACGGCACCGCCACCCTGCTGCCGCCCGACCACACCGACGAGCTGGTCGCCGACGCCGGACTGCCGTTCCACGCCCTCTGACCCGCCCGGCACACCGCCCGGCCACCGCCCCGCCCGGCACACCGCCCGCAGACCGGCCGCCGCCCGCCCCGCCGGGCACACCACCCCGACCGGCACACCGCCCCCCGCCTGACCCGCCCCAGGAGAACCGCCGCACATGTACGAGCTCAACCGGGTCCGCCTGTACTCGATCGGACCGGCCGGTGCCCGCTATGCCGACACGGTCCTCGACCTGCGCGGCGTCGGCGAGCCGGTGGCGGAGCCCGCCCCGCAGCAGATCGGCCTCTTCGGCGAGGAGCCCGAAGGACCGCGCCGCCGCCCCGCCCCCGCGGGCGTCCTCTTCCTGGAGAACGGCGGCGGCAAGTCCGTCCTGCTCAAACTGATCTTCTCGGTGATGCTGCCCGGCCACCGCAACACCCTGGGCGGCGCCAGCTCCGGCGTGCTCCGCAAGTTCCTCCTCGCCGACGACTGCGGGCACGTCGCCCTGGAGTGGCAGCACACCGTCACCGGCGAACTCATCGTCGTCGGCAAGACCAGCGAGTGGCGCGGCCGCCAGGTCTCCTCCGACCCGCGGAAGTTCGCCGAACTCTGGTACTCGTTCCGCCCCGGCCCCGGCCTCACCCTCGACTCGCTGCCCGTCGCCGAACGCCTCGCCCTCGCCCCCGAGGGCAGGGCCCGCGGCCGCCGCCGCACCATGAAGGGCTTCCGCGACGCCCTCACCGAGGCCGGCAAGGCCCACCCGCACCTCGACCTCACCTTCGAGGAGATCCACGACCGCTGGAACGAACACCTCGGCGCCCTCGGCCTCGACCCCGAACTCTTCCGCTACCAGCGCGAGATGAACGCCGACGAGGGCGAGGCCGCCGGCCTCTTCGCGGTCAAGCACGACTCCGACTTCACCGACCTGCTGCTGCGCGCCGTCACCGACACCCGCGACACCGACGGCCTCGCCGACCTCGTGCACGGCTTCGCCGCCAAACTCGGCCGCCGCTCCGAACTCGCCGCCGAACGCGACTTCACCGCCGGCTCCCTCGACCTCCTCCAGCGCATCGTCGACGCCACCGCCGCCCGCGAGACCGTCCGCGAGACCCACCGCGCCGCCGAACGCCGCACCCGCCGCCTCGTCCACGCCCACCTCGGCCGGGCCGCCGCCGAACGCGACCGTGCCCAGGACCTCGCCGTCGAGGTCGCCGCGGCCGCCGGCGCCGTCACCGCCGCCGAGGCCGACCGCACCCGGCACTCCCTCATCACCGCCGAACTCACCCACCGCCACGCCACCCTCGGCCTCGCCGCCGCCACCTCCGACGCCGCCGCCCTGCGCCGCGAACTCATCGAGGCCCGCACCCTCCACTCCGCCTGGCAGGCCGCCGAGGCCGCGCTGCGCCACCGCGCCGCCGCCGACCGCGCCGCCCGCGTCTCCGCCGCCATCCGGGAGGCCGAGCTCGACGCCGCCCCCGCCCTCGCCGCCCGCGCCCGGGCCGCCGGCGCCCTCGCCCGCGCACTGGAGACCGCCGCCCTCGCCGCCGAGGCCCGCGCCGACCAGGAGGAACTGCGCGCCGGCGAAATCCAGGAGGACGGCTCCGCCGCCCAGACCGAGGCCACCGCCGCCGCCACCGCCGCCCAGAAGGCCCGCAGCGAGGCCGAGCACCTGCGCCAGCGCCTCGCCGAGGTCGAGCAGGAGACCGAGGCCGCCGTCGAGGCCGGCTGGATCGACGCCACCGAGGACCCCGACCCGGCCCGGGCCGCCCTGCACGCCTCCGACGCCGAGAAGGCCGCCGCCGCCGCGCTCACCCAGGTGCGCGCCGCAGCCGAGCAGGCCGCCGCCCGGCTCCGCGAGACCGCCGCCGCCGAGGCCCGCGCCGAACTCGCCGCCGCCCGCGCCTCCGACGCGCGCGCCGCCGCCGAACGCGCCCTCGCCGCCGAGCACCGCACCGCCGCCCTGCTCGCCGCCGAACCCCGGCTCGCCGACCTCCTCTCCCTGACGCCCTACCAGGAGACCGCCGACGAGGACGAGGGCTTCCTCACCCCCGCACTCCTCGACACCAACGCGGAAGCGCTGCGCGAGCAGCTCGACCAGGCCGTCGCCACCGCCGAACGCACCCTCTTCGACCTGCGCACCGCCGCCGCCGACGACTCCCGCATCCTCGCCGCCCTCGGCGACGGAGGCCTCCTGCCGCCCGGCCCGGACGTGCTCGCCACCGTCGAGCACCTCGGCGAGCACGGCATCCCGGCCCTGCCCGGCTGGCGCTACCTCGCGCAGTCCGTCGACCCCGCCGACCACGACGCGATCCTCGCCGCCCGGCCCGAACTCGTCGACGGCGTCGTCGTCACCGACCCCGCCTCGCTCGACCGCGCCCGCGCGGCCCTCGCCGCCGCCGCCCTGCTGCCCCGCTCCACCGTCGCGGTCGGCACCGCCGCCGCCCTCATCGCCCCCATCGAGGGCGAGCCCGCGTTCTTCCTCGTACCGCCCAACCCCGCCATGCACGACGAGCGCGCCGCCGACGACGAGCGCCGCGAGCTCCGCACCCGGGCCACCGCCCGCGAGGAGCACATCCGCGAACTCGCCGCGCGCCTCGGCCACGACCGCGCCCTCGCCGCCCGGCTCGCCTCCTGGCACGCCCAGTGCCCGCCCGGCACCCTCGCCGAACTCGCCGCCGCCGCCCGCGCCGACGGCGAACAGGCCGAGACCGCCGCCGCCGTCCTCGCCACCGCCCGCGCCGAGCACACCGAGGCCGAGGCCGACCACGCCGCCGCCGTCGGCGTGCACGAGGAACGCCGCGAGGCCGTCCAGCAGGCCCGGCGCCGCGCCGACGCCCTCGCCGGCCTCGCCTTCCGCCTGCGCGAGCGCACCACCTGGGCCCGCCGCCGCCGCGAACTCGCCGACGACGCCGCCGAATGCGACCAGCGGCAGGCCACCTGCGCCGACCGCGCCCGCACCTGCGACGAGGACCGCCGCGCCGCCCAGCGCGCCGCGGACGACGCCCGCCGCACCGCCCGTACGCTCCGCGCGGAGCGCGCCGAACTCTCCGCCCTCGCCGAGGACGCCCCGGAGCCCCACGGCGCCGCCGCCTCCCTGCCCGCCCTCCGCGAGGCCTACCGCGCCGCCTCCCAGGTCTACGAGAAGGTCGGCGTCGGCGCCGACCTGCGCGCCGAACAGGCCCGCGCCGAAGGCGAGGAGGCCGCCGCGGCCATCGAACTCGACCGCCTCACCAACAAGGTCCGCACCCGCGCCGAGGAACTCCTCGCCAGCCCCGACGGCGCCGACGGCCCCGCCCGGCAGGCCGCCGCCACCCGCGCCGAGGAACTCGTCGCCACCATCGAGGCCCGCTCCGCCGCCGCCAGCGAACAGCTCGGACGGCTCCGCGGCGAGGCCGAACGCTCCGCCCCCGCCGACGGCGAGGCCCACACCGAACTCCCCGACGAACTCGTGCCCACCGACCCCGAGCACGCCCAGGTGCTGCTCCGCACCGCCACCACCCTCCTCGCCGAGCGCCGCGAACGCCTGGAGACCGCCCGCACCGAGCACGCCGACCTGCTGCGCACCTTCGACGCGGCCCAGGCCGCCGCGGCCGACTTCGAGGAGATCGCCGCCCAGCTCCGCGACGGCCTGCGCGACCACGCAGACGAGCCCGAGCAGAGCGCCGAACCGTACCTCGGCGGCCTCGCCGAGGCCCGCACCGGCGCCACCGAGACCCGCCGCACCCTGCGCGCCGCCGCCGCGGAGCTCAGCAGCGCCGAACTCGCCGTCCGCGACGCCTCCGACGCGCTCATCCGGCACGCCAACGCCGCCCGCTACGAGGCCGTCCGCACCCCCGCCCGGCAGCAGATCCGCGAGCTGCCGACCGCGGCCCTGCCCGAGCACGCCGCCGCCTGGGCCGCCGCCTTCGCCCCCCGGCTGCGCGTCCTCACCGACGAGCTCACCCAGCTCGAACGCAACCGCGGCTCCATCGTCGACCGCCTGCGCGGCCTGGTGGAGAGCTCGCTGACCACCCTGCGCGCCGCCCAGCGGCTCTCCCGGCTGCCCGAGGGCCTGGGGGAGTGGTCCGGTCAGGAGTTCCTCCGGATCCGCTTCGAGGACCCGGACCACGCCCTGCTCGTCGAGCGCCTCGGCGAGGTCATCGACGAGGCCACCCGCGCCGCCGTCCGCAAGAACAGCGACCTGCGCCGCGACGGCATGTCGCTGCTGCTGCGCGGCGTCGCCGCGGCGATGGGCCCCAAGGGCGTCAGCGTCGAGATCCTCAAGCCCGACGCCGTGCTGCGGGCCGAGCGCGTCGGCGTCGGCCAGATGTCCGACGTCTTCTCCGGCGGCCAGCTCCTCACCGCCGCCATCGCGCTCTACTGCACGATGGCCGCGCTGCGCGCCAACGACCGCGGCCAGTCGCAGCTCCGCCACGCGGGCACGCTCTTCCTCGACAACCCGATCGGCCGCGCCAACGCCACCTACCTGCTGGAGCTCCAGCGGGCCGTCGCCGACGCGCTCGGCGTACAGCTGATCTACACCACCGGCCTGTTCGACACCACCGCGCTCGCGGAGTTCCCGCTCGTCATCCGGCTGCGCAACGACGCCGACCTGCGGGCCGGTCTCAAGTACATCTCCGTCGAGGAGCACCTGCGTCCCGGCCTGCCCGCCCCGCAGGACCCGGACGGCCCGGCGATCCACGGCGAGATCACCGCCACCCGGATGTTCAAGCGCCCCGCCGAGCCCGCCGAGCCCGCCGAGCCTGCCGCGGCGGAGTAGCGCCCGCGCTCCCGGGGGCCGCCGGACCCGGACGCCCGGACGCCCGGTGGCCCGGTGGCCCGAAAACCGTTCGCGCCGCCGGGCCGTGGCGCCCTACCCTGCGCGCCATGACCCCCCGAGAGCCGGACCACGCCGCCCGCCACGCCGTCCGCGCGGAGGGCGGGGCCGACCGCGCCGCCGTCGCCGCCCTGCACACCGCGGCGTTCGGCGACGACGGCCACGTGGCCGCCCTCGTCGAGGCCCTCCGGCCGGCCCCGCTGTCGTTCGTCGCGACCGACGGCGGCCGCGTCGTGGGGCACGTCGTGCTCAGCCCGGCCCGCCTCGACGCACCCCGGCGGCTCGTCGACGTGCTCACCCTCTCCCCGCTGGCCGTCCTCCCCTCCCACCAGGGCCGCGGCCTCGGCACCCGGCTGATCGCCCACGCCCTCGCCGCGGCCGACGCCGCCGGCGCACCCCTGGTGTTCCTGGAGGGCCCGCCCGACTACTACGGCGCCCGCGGCTTCGACCGGGCCGACGAGCACGGCTTCCGCAGCCCCTCGCTGCGCATCCCCCCGGCGGCGTTCCAGGTGGCGCGGCTCGGCGGCCACGAGCCGTGGATGACCGGCACCTTCGTCTACCCGGACGTCTTCTGGGCCCTCGACTGCGTCGGCCTGCGCGACCCGGAGGCCTGACCCGACCCCGCCCTCCGGGCCCGGTACCGCAGCCGCGGGCGAAGCCGCCACCGACGCGCCCCGCCCGGCGTAGAGTCCGAGCCCCGGCCCCTGCGCCGGGCCCGACGACCCGACCCGAAGGGAACGCCCATGCCGGTGCTCGCGCACCTCAGCGACATCCACCTCGGCCAGGACCACGGCGGTGACGGCGGCGCCCGGGCGGAGGCGCGCGCGGCGCGGGTCATGGCGTACCTGGAGGCGCTGCCGGGCCCGGTCGACGCGGTGCTCGTGACCGGTGACATCGCGGACCACGGCCGTCCGGAGGAGTACGCGGCAGCCGCCCGCGTGCTGGCGTCGGCCCGGCACACGGTGCTGACCTGCCCGGGCAACCACGACGTGCGGGAGGCGTACCGGGCCGGTCTGGCGGGGGAGGAGCCGTCCGCCGGGCCGGTGAACCGGCTGCACGAACTCCCCGGCCTGACCGTGCTGATGCTCGACTCCTCCGTGCCCGGCCGGGACGAGGGCCGGTTCGACGAGGAGACCATCGCCTGGCTGGACACCACGCTCACGCACGCCCGCCGCGACGTGCCCGCCGTGGTCGCGCTGCACCACCCGCCGGTGGCGTTGCACCAGCCGTCCGTCGACCGGATCCGCCTGCAGGACACGGAGCGGTTCGCCGCGGTGCTGCGCTGCCACCGGCAGGTGGCGGCGGTGCTGTGCGGTCACGCGCACACGGGTGCGGCGGCCCGGTTCGCGGGCCTGCCGCTGGCGGTGGCGCCCGGGGTGGTGTCCACGGTGACGCTGCCCTGGGAGGGCGGGCCGGGCATCGCGTTCGACCACCCTCCGGTGATCGCCTTCCACGTGCTGGACGAGGACGGCGGGCTGACGACCCATCAGCGGGTGGTCGTCGGCTGACGGCCCGGATGCCGGCGGGCCGTTGTGAACTCCGGGTAAATCGTTTCGCCGGGGTCGTTCCCGCACGGGGCGGCGCTCGTTGGGCCGGTCATGATCACTCCCCCTCCCGGCGGCCCGGACGGCCGTTCCGGACGCAAGGCCGTGCTGACGGCCCTGGCCTCCGCCCTGTTCGACGAACCCGGGCCGGGGCGCGACCCGGGCCACGAGCACTGGGCGCACCTCGTGTCGCGCGCCGAGTTCGCGTACCGGGCCGGCCTCGGTCACCACGAGCGGGCCGAACTCGCCTACGAACGCCTCCGGTTAGTCAACGACTCGGTCGCCGACCCGCAGGCGCTGGCCGGTGACGTGCACCGGCTCGCGGCCCTGCACGAGTGGACGGCCGTCGTCGACGGCTCCCTCGCCACGGTCGCCGGCATCCACTACAACCTCTTCCTCGGCAGCCTCCTCGACCACGACCCGCACCCCGCACGGCGGCGCCACCTCGACGACCTGCTGGCGATGCGGCGCATCGGCACGTTCCTGTGCACCGAGCTCGACCACGGCAACGACGCCGCGGCGCTGGAGACCACCGCCACCCTCGACCGGGACACCGGCACGTACGTGCTGCACACCCCGCACCCCGGCGCCCGCAAGTACATGCCCAACACCAGTGCGGCGGGCGGCCCCAAGAGCGCCGTCGTCGCGGCGCGGCTGCTGGCCGACGGCCGCGACCACGGCGTGTTCCTCCTCCTCGCCGAGCTCGCCGACGCCGACGGGCCCCGGCCCGGCGTGCACGTCGAGCTGCTGCCGGAGCGCACCGGCACCCCGGTCGACCACTGCCTCACCTCGTTCGACCGGGTGCGGCTGCCCGCCTCCGCCCTGCTGACCGGCGACCACGGCCGCCCCGGCCCGGACGGCTCGACGCTCTCCGGGCCCGGCAGCCGGCGCAAGCGGTTCCTCCGGTCCATCGGCCGGGTCACCGAGGGCAAGCTCTGCATGAGCGCCGCCGGGGTGGGCGCCGCCCGCGCCGCCCTCGCGATCGCCGTCCGGTACGCCGGGCTCCGGCACATCAGCGGCACCGCCGCCGGCAGCCGCGTGCCGCTGAGCGCGCACCGCTCGCACACCGACCGGCTGCTCGCGGCCTGCGCCACCGCCTACGCGATGACGTTCCTGCACCGCACCGCGACGCGGGCCTGGGCCGACCACGAACCGGAGGGCCGCGCCCGCGCCGAGCGGCTGGTCGCCGTGACCAAGGCGTGGAACACCTGGCGCACCCGGGACGTGCTCATCGAGTGCCGCGAACGCTGCGGCGCCCAGGGGCTCTTCCCGGCGAACGGCCTCGCGGAACTCCCGCTGAACGTCGAGGGCGCCATCACCGCCGAGGGCGACAACCTGGCCGTCTGGGTCAAGGCCGCCGCCGAGCACGTCTTCGCGCACGAGGAGCCCCGCCCGGTCCGCGCCGCCGCCGGCCCCCCGGCCGACCCGGACGCGCCGCACGAGCCGGACGCGCCGCACGAGCCGCACGCGCCGCGCGAGCCGGACACGTCGGCCGGGGCGGACACGTCGGCCGGGGCGGACACGCTGCGCGACCCGTACGCGCTGCGCGACCTGCTCGCCGCCGACGAGGCCCGGCTGCGCCGCCACGCCGCCGCGCGGATCCGCTCGGGTCCGTCCGGCGACCCGCTGGCCCGCTGGAACCACGCCTCGCCGGCCGCCCAGGACGCCCTGGCCGCGTACGCGCTGGTGCAGGCCGCGGACGCCTTCCTCGACGCCGTCGGGACGGCCGGCGACCCGCAGGCGCGGGCGCTGCTCGCCGACCTGTGCCGGCTCTTCCTGCTGCAGCAGGTGCACCCGCGCAGCGGCGACCTGGCCGCGGCGGGGCTGCTGTCCGTGCAGCAGGCGGGCGGGATCGTCGCGGAGTCGGAGGCCCTGCGGGTGCGGCTCACGCCGCACCTGGAGACGCTCACCGAGGCCTTCGCCCTGCCGGCGCCGCTGATGGACCGGCTGCCGCTGACGGCCCGCCTGCCCGCCGCCCCGGTGTCGGCCGGTCCGGTGCCCGCCGGCCGCTGAGCCGTACGCCGACGGCATGCCGACGGCCCGCCGCGCCGCAGGGATCGCGGTCCGGCGGGCCGTCCGGCGCCGGTCCGACCGGTGCTCAGACGGCGGCGAGTTCGCCGCTGAGGGTGGTGTGCAGGTGGGCACTGGGGGCGTTCAGGCCCGTGATCTCCAGGGTCTTGCCGCGCTGGGCGTAGCGCGCCGCGACGGCGTCGAGCGCGGCGACGGTCGAGGCGTCCCAGATGTGCGCGGCCGACAGGTCGACGACGACCCGGTCGGGGTCGTCCGCGTAGGCGAAGTGCGGGGCGAGGCCGTCGGCCGAGGCGAAGAAGAGCTGGCCGGTGATCCGGTACACCACCGTGGTGCCGTCGGCGGAGGTCTCCGCGGTGATCCCGGTGTGCCGGGCGACGCGCCGGGCGAAGAGCGCCGTCGCGGTGACCGAGCCGACGACCACGCCGACGGCCAGGTTGCCGGTCGCCACCACGCAGACGACGGTGACCACCATGACGGCGGTCTCCCCGGCGGGCATGCGGCGGAGCGTCGCGGGCGCCACCGAGTGCCGGTCGAACGTCGCCCACGACACCATCACCATGACGGCCACCAGCGCGGCCATCGGCATCCGCGACACCACCGGGCCGAACAGGACGCACAGCACCATCAGGAACGACCCGGCGAGGAAGGTCGACAGGCGCGTGCGGGCGCCCGACACCTTCACGTTGATCATCGTCTGGCCGATCATCGCGCAGCCGCCCATGCCGCCGAAGAGCCCGGTGACGATGTTGGCGACGCCCTGGCCGACCGCCTCGCGGGTCTTGTCGGAACGGGTGTCCGTGAGGTCGTCGACGATCCGGGCGGTCATCAGCGACTCCATCAGGCCGACCAGCGCCATCGCGAAGGCGTACGGGGCGATCGTCAGCAGGGTGTCGGCGGTGAACGGCACGTCGGGCAGGCCCGGGTGCGGCAGGGCGGACGGCAGCTCGCCCTTGTCGCCCACGGTCGGCACGGAGATGCCCGCCGCGACCGTGACGGCGGTCAGGGCGACGATCGACACCAGCGGGGCCGGCACCGCCGTGGTGAGGCGGGGCAGGAGCACCAGCAGGGCGATCCCGGCCGCGAACAGCGGGTAGACCGCCCACGGCACGTGCTGCAGCTCCGGGAGCTGCGTCAGGAAGATGAGGATCGCCAGCGCGTTGACGAAGCCGACCATCACGGACCGCGGGACGAAGCGCATCAGCCGCGCCACCCCCAGCACGCCCAGCACGATCTGGAACACCCCGGCGAGCAGCACGGCCGCGACGAGGTGTCCGAGGCCGTGCTCCCGGTTGAGCGGGGCGATGACCAGCGCGACCGCACCGGTGGCGGCGGAGATCATCGCCCGCCGCCCGCCCACCACCGCGATGGTCACGGCCATGGTGAACGCCGAGAACAGGCCGATCTTCGGGTCGACCCCGGCGATGACGGAGAACGAGATCGCCTCGGGGATCAGCGCCAGCGCCACCACCAGGCCGGCCAGCACCTCGGTGCGCCACACCCCCGGGTCGGAGAGCCAGTCGGGGCGCAGGCCGCGGAGCCGCGCGGCGGCGGCGGACGGGACGGGGAAGGGCACGGGGAGCGGCTGCCTGTCGTGAGGACGGCCCGCCGGGCGGGCCGGAAGCGTGCGGAGGGCTGCGGAGGGCTGCGGCCCTGCAGGTCGCCCGGGGGCGTCGTCGGTCCCGGGCGCGGGCGGAGCGGTCCGGCGCGGCGGCCGTCAGGTGCGCTGTGCCCCCCGAGACCTTACCGGGCCGTCCGGGGGAGGCCGCCCGCGGCCCGGCCCGGTCCGAGGTGCGGACCCCGGTGCGGAACGCGCTCTCCGGCGCCTAGGATCATCGTCCCCCCACAGCTCACACCGGCCCCCTCCGTCCCTGGAGTAGACATGCCCCGCACCCTGCACGCCGAGCTCGCGGTCGCCGACCGCCTGCACCTTGCCGAGAGTCCGCTGTGGGACGACCGCGTCCAGCTGTTCCGCTGGGTCGACATCATCGCCGGTCACGTCCACAGCTGGGATCCGGCGACGGGGGAGCGCACCCGCTTCGAGGCGGGCCTGCCGGTCGGCGCGGTCGCCCTGCGCGCGGCCGGCGGCCTCGTGCTGGCGGTGGCCGACGGCTTCGCCGTCCTCGACGAGGACGGCGCGCTCACCCGGATCGCCGACCTCGACTCCGCGGGCGGCACCCTGCGCATGAACGACGCCGTCTGCGACGCCGAGGGCCGCCTCCTCGCGGGCACCATGGCGTACGACCACACGCCCGGGGCCGGCACGCTGCACCGCCTCGACGCCGACGGCACCGTGCACACCGCGCTCGACGGCGTGACGATCTCCAACGGCCTCGACTGGTCGCCCGACGGCGCCACCGCCTACTACGCGGACAGCCCGACCCGCCTCGTGCACGCCTACCGCTACGAGGCCGGCCGGCTGCACGACCCGCGGCTCTTCGCCGAGATCGAGGGCGGCGTGCCGGACGGCATCACGGTCGACACGGAGGGCGGCGTCTGGGTGGCCGTCGCCTTCGGCGGCGAGATCCGCCGGTACCTGCCCGACGGCACGCTCGACACCGTGGTGCGGGTGCCCGCGACCATGACGACCAGCTGTGCCTTCGGCGGCCCCGCCCTGGACACCCTCTACATCACCACGGCCACCGAGAACCTCACGCCGGCCGAGCTCGCCGAGCAGCCGCTGGCGGGCGGGATCTTCACCTGCACGCCCGGTGTCACGGGCCGCCCGGCGCACCGTTTCCGCGGCTGAGCGGGAGGCCCGTTACACCTTTCGGCAGGCGTTGTGTCCCAGTCGGCCGGAAACTTGAAGAAGTCTTCCCAGTCTTGGATGCTGGACCCTCCCGGGTGTGCCCGGGCGGCGGCCGGCGCAGCTGCCGGCAACGGAGGTCAGCGTGACGGACCTGTTCCGCGAGGAGCTCGGGGCGCAGTTGGTCCAGGCCCGCGGCGACCTCGCCGCCGCACGCGCGGCGGGTGACGACGACGGCGTCCAGGCCTACCGGGGGCGGATCGCGAGCCTGCTGCGGATCGCCGCGCGGCACGGCATCGACCTGCCGCACGCGCCGGACGAAGAGGAAGACGAGGACGACTGAGCATGCCGGTCCCGCTCTACCAGGCCAAGGCGGAGTTCTTCCGCACCCTCGGTCACCCGGCCCGCATCCGTGTCCTCGAACTCCTGCAGGACGGCCCCCGCCCCGTCCGCGAGCTGCTGGCGGAGATGGACATCGAACCGTCCAGCCTCTCCCAGCAGCTCGCGGTGCTGCGGCGCACCAACCTCGTCACCGCGACCCGTGAGGGCAACACCGTGGTGTACGAGCTCAGCACGCCGGACGTCGCCGAGCTGCTGCGGGCCGCGCGCCGGATCCTGACCGAGATGATCACGGATCAGGAGGTCCTGCTGGCGGAGCTGCGCGGCGGCGGACAGGCCGTCCCGACGCCCTGATCCGTGTCCGTCCGGTGCCCCGATCCGTCCGGTGCCCCGATCCGCCCGGGGCCCGCGGTGTGTCAGTCCCGCGGTGCGGTGGTGGTGGCAGCGGCAGTGCCGGCAGCGGCGGCGGTGGCGCGGTGGCCGGTGACGACGCTGTCGAGCAGGCCGGGGAAGCGTGCCGCGAGGTCGTCGTGGCGCAGCGAGTTCATCTTGGAGGTGCCGCGACGCACCTGCCGGATCACCCCGGCCTCGCGCAGCACCCGGAAGTGGTGGGTCAGCGTGGAGCGCGTCACCGGCACGTCGAAGGCCACGCAGTTGACCTCGGCGCCGTGCTGCGCCAGTGAGGCGACGATCCGCAGCCGGACGGGATCGGCGAGCGCGTGCAGCACGCACTCCAGCCGGATCTCCCCGACCGCGGGCTCGGGGAAGACGCCGGGCTCGGGGCAGGCGGCGGTCGCGGGGCTGGTGTCGGTCACGCCTCATCGTACGACGGATCTCGTAGTTTGACAGACTTCGTCGTACGAGAGTTATCGTCGTCACTCCGAACCGCCCCGGCCGATTCACCCCGGCCACCGTCCGAGGAGCCCCCGTGAGCGTCCTGTTCGAGCCGATCACCCTCCGTTCGCTGACCGTCCCGAACCGGGTCTGGCTCGCTCCGATGTGCATGTACTCCGCGGCGCCGGACGGCCCCGAGCAGGGCGCGGCCACCGACTTCCACCTCGCCCACCTCGGCTCCCGCGCGGCCGGCGGCGCCGGTCTGGTGATGACCGAGGCGGTCGCGGTCCGCCCCGACGGCCGGATCTCCCCGTACGACCTCGGCCTGTGGAACGACCGGCAGCAGGAGGCCCTCGCCCGGATCGCCGCCCTGATCACCGCGCACGGCTCGGTGCCCGCGATCCAGCTCGCCCACGCCGGCCGCAAGGCGTCCACCGGTGGCCCGACGGGCGGTTCCGCGCCGCTCGGCCCCGAGGAGGGCGGCTGGCCGACGGTCGGCGCCTCCCCGGTGGCGTTCGGCGCCAACCCGGTGCCCGACGAGCTGACGGAGGAGCAGATCGCCGTCCTCGTGCAGGACTTCGCCGCCTCGGCGGTCCGCGCCCGGGAGGCCGGCTTCCTCGTGGCCGAGGTCCACGGGGCGCACGGCTACCTCGTGCACTCCTTCCTCTCGCCGCACTCCAACCACCGCACCGACGGCTACGGCGGCAGCTTCGCGGGCCGGGCCCGGTTCGCGCTGGAGGTCGCCGCGGCCGTCCGCGCGGTCTGGCCGGACGACCTGCCGGTCTTCTTCCGCGTCTCGGCCACCGACTGGCTCGACGGCGAGCCCGGCTGGACCGTGGACGAGTCGGTGCTGCTCGCCAAGGAGCTCGGGAGGATCGGCATCGACCTGGTCGACATCTCCAGCGGCGGCAACGCCCCGCACGCCCGCATCGAAACCGGCCCCGGCTACCAGGTGCCCTTCGCGGAGCGCATCCGCAGCGGGTCGGGCGTCCCGGTCAGCGCGGTCGGCCTGATCACCGAGCCCGCCCAGGCGGAGGAGGTCCTCACCGCCGGCCGGGCCGACGCCGTGATGCTCGGCCGCGAACTGCTCCGCGACCCGTACTGGCCGCTGCACGCCGCCCGGGTGCTCGGCGCCGAGCGCCGCTGGCCCCGGCAGTACGGCTACGCGGTCGGCCCGCGCGGCTGATCCGGCGGGGCTGATCCCGCGCGGCTGATCCGGTGGGGCCCGCCCTGCCGGGCCGTCAGCCCTGCAGCGGCGCCCGGCGACCCGCCGGGCGCCGTCCGCGTTCCCGGCTGCCGTCCAGCGGCGACGCGGAGTTGGGCCCCCGGCGCTTCTGCGCCGCGATCTGACGCGACACCAGGATCTCCAGCAGCCCCCACGCCGTGCCGAACACCCCGATCGCCATCACCACCAGGGCCGGTGTGAGCAGCGTGGTGCCCGCGTACGAGGCCAGGACGGCGACGATCAGGGCCACCAGCATCAGGGAGAACGAGAGCCCCGCCCGGACGGCGGCGGCCCGCACCTCGTCCGGAAGGCGGCGGCGAACGGTGGACATCGGCGACCCCCAGCGCTGACGTTCGCAGAGCTGCGCCCGGCGTACGGACCGGCGGTCGGGCCGGCGGGTGCACGGGCGGGCAGGTGCGTGTGCGGACAGGTGCCGGTGGTGTGCGCGGGCGCGCACCCCTCCGACACCCCCACCCTGCCCCACCCGGGGGCCGCCATGCGGCGGAAGTCCACGATCGGGCCCGGAATTCGGCGGGCGTTCAGGTACGAACCTCAGTCGAGGGTGGCGTTCAGCTCGTCGAGCGCCCCCGTCACGATGGTGCGCATCGCCCGTTCGGCGAGCGCGGCGTCGCCGGAGCAGATCGCGTCCGCGACCTCGCGGTGCAGCTGCACGGCGTACGGCCGCGGCCGGTGCGGCATCAGGTGGTGCTCGGTCCGTCCGGTCAGCACGGCGCCCACGGTGTCGTGCAGGTGCGCGAACATCTCGTTGCCGGAGGCGCGCAGCACCGTCGCGTGGAAGGCGATGTCGTGCTGCAGGAAGGCCTCCAGGTCGGCGGCCCGGGCGGTGACCGTCAGCTCGACCGCGAGCGCGGCGAGGGCCCGGCGGTCGTCGTCGCTCGCCTCCACCGCGGCCAGCGCCGCCGCGGCGGGCTCGACCGCGACCCGCAGCGAGCCCAGCGAGCGCAGCTGCGCCGCCCGGTCGGCGCCGGCCAGCCGCCAGCGGATCACCAGCGGGTCGAAGACGTCCCAGCCGGCCCGGGGCTGCACGGTGATGCCGACCCGGCGCCGCGGGGCGACCAGCCGCATCGACTCCAGGATGCGCACGGCCTCGCGGACGACGGTGCGGGAGACCCCGTAGCGCTCCTCCAGCTCCTCGGTGCGCAGCACCGTGCCCTCCGGGATCTCGCCGGAGGCGATGGCGGGGCCGAGGTCGGCGAGCAGGCGGCCGGGCAGGCCCTGGATCTCCATCCGGCCAGACTAGCGGGAAGCAAAAGTATGACGATTAAGTTTCAGGGGCTTGAATAAGTCATACCTTTGCGCGACAGTTGGCGCGGATCAGGCAGAAGAGGAGCACCACCCATGGCTCTCAGCGTCGAGGACCAGCCGCCCGTCATCGTCGTGATGGGCGTCTCCGGAGTCGGCAAGACCACCGTCGCCCGGCAGCTCGCCGACAGGCTCGGCCTCCCGTACGCGGAGGCCGACGACTTCCACCCCGCCGCCAACATCGCCAAGATGAGCGCCGGCACCCCGCTCGACGACCACGACCGCGAACCCTGGCTGCGCGCCCTCGGCGCCTGGCTCGGTGCGCAGGCCGCCGACGGCACCGGTGGCGTCGTCACCTGCTCGGCACTCAAACGGCGCTACCGCGACACCCTGCGCGCGTCCTGCCCCGACGCCTTCTTCCTGCACCTCAGCGGCAGCCACGAGCTCGTCCGCGACCGCCTCGTCCACCGGGCCGGCCACTTCATGCCGCCCTCCCTCCTCGACTCCCAGTACGCCGCGCTCGAACCCCTCGGGCCCGACGAGCGCGGAGCCGTGCTGGACGTCGGCCCCACCCCGGAAGCACTCGTCGAGAAGGCCGCAGCACTGCTCGGCCCCGTCAACGGAGACCTCGCGTGACCACCCCCACCCTCCTGCTCGCGGCGGCCGCCCCGGCCCTCCCGCACACCGACAGCGACGGGCAGCTGCTCGTCGCCGTCCTGGTCAGCATCGCCTCGATCGTCCTGCTCATCACCAGGCTGAAGCTGCACCCCTTCCTCGCCCTCACCCTCGGCTCCGCCGTGCTGGCCGTCCTCGCCCGGGCGCCGTTCGACAAGCTGCTCGCCAGCTTCGCCACCGGCTTCGGCTCGACCGTCGCCGGTGTGGGCCTGCTGATCGGCCTCGGCGCGATGCTCGGCAAGCTGCTCGCCGACTCCGGCGGCGCCAACACCATCGCCGACACCGTGCTCGCCCGCACCGGGCGCCGCGGGCTGCCCTGGGCGATGGCCCTCGTCGCCGCCCTCCTCGGCCTGCCGCTCTTCTTCGAGGTCGGCGTCGTCCTGCTGATCCCGATCGTGCTGCTCGTCGCCCGCCGCGGCAACGTCCCGCTCATGCGGATCGGCATCCCCGCCCTCGCCGGACTCTCCGTGCTGCACGGCCTGGTGCCCCCGCACCCCGGCCCGCTGGTGGCCGTCGACGCCCTCAAGGCCGACCTCGGCGTCACCCTCGCCTTCGGCCTGCTGATCGCGGTGCCCACCCTGATCGTCGCCGGCCCGCTCTTCGGCCGGGTCGCCGAACGCTGGGTCGGGCCGCTGGAGCCGCCCACCGAAGCCGCCCCCGCCGCCGACACCGTGCCGCACGAGCGCAGCCCCCGCTTCGGCGCCGTGCTCGTCACGATCCTGCTGCCCGTCGTGCTGATGCTCGGCAAGGCCCTGGTCGACGTCGTCGTCGACGACCCGAAGGCCGTCCTCCAGCGGATCTTCGACTTCGTCGGCTCGCCGCTCATCGCGCTGCTCGCCGCCACCCTGCTCGGCATGCTCACCCTCGGCCGGGCGGCCGGCTTCACCAAGGCCGAGATCTCCCGCACCGTCGAGAAGTCGCTCGCGCCGATCGCGGGCATCGTCTTCATCGTCGGCGCAGGCGGCGGCTTCAAGCAGACCCTCATCGACGTCGGCGTCGGCGACGCCGTCAGCACCTGGGCCGGCACGTGGCACATCTCCGCGATCCTGCTCGGCTGGCTGATCGCCGTCCTCATCCGGCTCGCCACCGGCTCGGCGACCGTCGCCACGATCACCGCCGCCGGCATCGTCGCCCCGCTCGCCGCCGACCTGTCGACCAGTCACGCCTCGCTGCTCGTCCTCGCCATCGGCGCCGGATCGCTCTTCTTCTCCCACGTCAACGACGCCGGCTTCTGGCTCGTCAAGGAGTACTTCGGCCTGAGCGTCGGTCAGACGGTGAAGTCCTGGTCGGTCATGGAGACCGTCATCTCGGTCACCGCGATCGCCCTGATCCTGCCGCTCAGCCTGATCGTCTGAGCCTGCCCGACCCCGCAGGACCCCCGACTCGCAGGACCCCGGCCACCTCCCCGCGCCGGGGTCCTGCGGCATTCCCGCCGGCGGAGCGGGCGCGCTGCCGGACGGCCGGTGCGGCGGGCCGCCCCGACCGCTCCGGTCCCCCCGGCCGGCGCGCCTGAGGGCGGGCACCTCCCCCGTGGGTGCCCGCCCTCCGCCGTACTCCGCCTGCCGCGCCCGCGCTCCGCGGGGCTGTGTCCACCTGGTCCCGCGCTCCGCGAGGCTGTGTCTACCTGGTCCCGCGCTCCGCGAGGAAGGCCTCCACCTTGGCCCGCACCTCCGGGGTGTCGAGGCCGCGCACGGTCATGGTGGTGCGGCGGCGCAGCACGTCGTCGACGGTGTACGCCCACTCGTTGTCGGCGGCGTAGGCGACCTGGGCCCACACGTCGGGGCCGTCCGGGTGGACGGGCTCGCCGAGCTGGGGGTTGTCGGCGATGAGGTGGGCGATCTCGAAGGAGAGCGTGCCGTAGTGGCTCGCCAGGTGGCGGGCGACCAGGGGCTCCATGCGGGAGCCGGGCTCGCGGTCGACGAGCAGCCGGTGGGCGACGGCGTTGGGCGCGCCGACGCCGGGCAGCGGCACGGTCGCGGGGAACGGCGACATGTCCTCGGCGAGGCCGGTGCCGGGCACGTGCTTGAGCTTCTCCAGCACGGCGCGGCCGATGTGCCGGTAGGTGGTCCACTTGCCGCCGGCGACGGAGAGCATGCCGCCGCGGCCCTCGGTGACGACGGTCTCGCGCTTGGCGGCGGCGGTGCCGCCGGGGCCGCCGGGCAGCACCCGCAGGCCGGCGAAGGCGTAGGTGATGAGGTCGCGGTCGAGGTGTTCGTCGCGGATGGCGTGCCCGGCCTCGTCCATGATCTGGTCGATGTCGGCCTCGGTGGCGCGGACGTCCGTCGGGTCGCCGGTGTACTCCTCGTCGGTGGTGCCGAGGAGGACGTGGTCCTCCCACGGGATCGCGAAGGAGACGCGGTACTTGTCGATGGGGATGGTGAGCGCGGCGCGCCACGGGGTGCGGCGCTTCACGACGACGTGCGCCCCCTTGGAGAGGCGGATCGAGGGGGCGGCGCCGGCGTCCTCCATGGTCCGCAGGTGGTCGACCCACGGGCCGGTGGCGTTGAGGACGAGGCGGGCGGAGACACCGAACTCGGTGCCGTCCATGCGGTCCTTCAGTTCGGCGCCGCTGACCCGGCCGCCGGTGAAGCGCAGACCGGTGACCTCGGCGTGGTTGAGCACGACGGCGCCGGACTCGACGGCGGCGCGGACGGTCATCACGGCGACCCGGGAGTCGTTCATCTGGTGGTCGCCGTAGACCGCGACGGCCTGCAGGCCCTCGGTGCGCAGGGCCGGCACCTGCTGGGCGGCGTGGGCGGCGGTGGAGACCCGGCCCATGCCGTCGCGGAAGGCGGAGAGGGCGGAGTAGAGGAAGACGCCGGCGCCGAGCTTGGGGGCGCTGTGCGGGCCGCCCTTGTAGACGGGCACGAAGAAGGTCAGCGGGTTGACCAGGTGCGGGGCGACGTCGGTGGCGAGCGCCCGGCGCTCCTTGTGGTTCTCCGCGACCAGCCGGACGGCGCCGGTCTGCAGGTAGCGCAGGCCGCCGTGGACGAGCTTGGAGGACGCGCTGGAGGTGGCGCCGGCGAAGTCGCCGGCGTCGACCATGGCGACCTTCAGCCCGGCCTGGGCCGCCGTCCAGGCGGTGGCGGTGCCGAGGATGCCGCCGCCGATCACCAGCAGGTCGTAGGTGGCCCTGCCGAGGAGCTCGCGGGTCTCGGCGCGGGAGGCGGTGTGGCCGGTGGTGTAGCCGGCGCCCAGGGTCGGGATGGTTGCCATGGTGTGTGTACGGCGGCCCGGTCGGGGGCTGCCGTGTCTCCTCTCGGTGTGCGGTGCGGTCTCGCGGGAGACCGGGTCCGGCCCGGTGCGGGCGGGCCGGGGAACGGGTGAGCCGGCCGGGGCGGTGCCGCCCCGGCCGGCGTACGCGTCAGCCCTGCTCGTCGTCCTCCTCCACCCAGCCCATCGTGCGCTCGACGGCCTTGAGCCACTTCTTGTACTCGCGCTCCCGGGTGGCGCCGTCCATCCGCGGGGTCCATTCGGCGGCGCGGTGCCAGTTGGCCCGCAGGGTGTCGAGGTCGTTCCAGAAGCCGACGGCGAGGCCGGCCGCGTAGGCGGCGCCCAGGGCGGTGGTCTCGGCGACGAACGGGCGCTCGACGGGGGCGTCGAGCACGTCGGCGATGTTCTGCATGAGCAGGTTGTTGGAGGTCATGCCGCCGTCGACCTTGAGGGCGGTGAGCTCGACGCCGGAGTCCTTCTGCATGGCGTCGACGACCTCGCGGGTCTGCCAGGCGGTGGCCTCCAGCACGGCGCGGGCGAGGTGGCCCTTGGTGACGTACCGGGTGAGGCCGGCGATGACGCCGCGGGCGTCGGAGCGCCAGTACGGGGCGAAGAGGCCGGAGAAGGCGGGCACGAAGTAGGCGCCGCCGTTGTCCTCGACGGTGGAGGCGAGGGTCTCGATCTCGGCGGCGGTGGAGATGATGCCGAGCTGGTCGCGCAGCCACTGCACGAGCGAGCCGGTGACGGCGATCGAGCCCTCCAGGGCGTAGACCGGCTTCTGGTCGCCGATCCGGTAGCCGACGGTGGTCAGCAGGCCGTGGTAGGAGTTGACGATCTTCTCGCCGGTGTTGAGCAGCAGGAACGTCCCGGTGCCGTACGTCGACTTGGCCTCGCCCTCGTCGAAGCAGGTCTGCCCGAAGAGGGCGGCCTGCTGGTCGCCGAGCGCGGAGGCGACGGGCACGCCGGCGAGGTCGCCGACGGCGTGGCCGTACACCTCGGCGGAGGAGCGGATCTCCGGGAGGACGGTGAGCGGCACCTCCATCGACTCGGCGATCTTCTCGTCCCACGCCAGGGTGTGGAGGTTCATCAGCATGGTGCGGCTGGCGTTGGTGACGTCGGTGACGTGCCGGCCGCCGTCGACGCCTCCGGTGAGGTTCCAGATGACCCAGGTGTCCATGGTGCCGAAGAGGATGTCGCCGGCCTCGGCGCGCTCGCGCAGGCCCTCGACGTTGTCGAGCAGCCAGCGGATCTTCGGGCCGGCGAAGTAGCTGGCCAGCGGCAGGCCGGTTTCGCGGCGGTAGCGGTCCTGGCCGACGTTGCGGCCGAGCTCGCGGCAGAGCGCCTCGGTGCGGGTGTCCTGCCAGACCAGCGCGTTGTGGACGGGCTTGCCGGTGTGGCGGTCCCACAGCACGGTGGTCTCGCGCTGGTTGGTGATGCCGATCGCCCGGATGTCGTCCCTGGTCAGGCCGGCCTTCTCGAGCGCACCGCGGACGACCGACTGCACGCGGGTCCAGATCTCGGCGGCGTCGTGCTCGACCCAGCCGGGCTGCGGGAAGATCTGCGAGTGCTCCTGCTGGTCGACGGCGACGATCCGGCCGTCCGCGCCGAAGATGATGCAGCGGCTGGACGTCGTGCCCTGGTCGATCGCGGCGATGTAGTTCCCGGTGGGCGCGGTGGTGCCTGAAGTCATGGGGTCCTCGGCTCTGGATGAGGGTTTCAGGGGCGGGCGGTCCTGACCTTGGGTCAGTCCCCGTGCGTGGGTGGCGGGCAAACCAGGGCCCGTCCGGCCCGGAGGATCAGAAGGCGACGTTGTACAGGCCGCCGGCGAGGAGCGCGCCGATGACCGGGCCGGCCACCGGGATCCACGCGTACGACCAGTCGGAGCTGCCCTTGTGGGGGACGGGCAGCAGGCTGTGCACGATGCGCGGGCCGAGGTCGCGGGCCGGGTTGATGGCGTAGCCGGTCGGGCCGCCCAGGGAGAGGCCGATGCCGACGACGGTGAGGGCGACCATCAGGACGCCGGTGCCGGAGAGACCGAGGCCCTTGTTGAGGCCCTGGGTGAGGATGGCCAGGCAGAGCACCAGGGTGCCGATGATCTCGGTGAGGAGGTTCTGCACCGGGTTCCGGATCTCGGGGCCGGTGGAGAAGATGCCGAGGGTGGGGTCCTCGTTGGCCTGGAACTGCCCGAGGTAGGTGACCCACACCAGGACGGCGCCGATGACCGCGCCGAGCATCTGGGAGGCGATGTAGAGCGGCACCTTGCTCCAGTCGCCGGTGTCCGTGGCGATGGCGATGGTGACGGCCGGGTTGAGGTGGGCACCGGACTTGGGGGCCGACATGTAGGCGGCGACGAGGACGGCGAAGCCCCAGCCGAAGGTGATGGCGAGCCATCCGGCGTTGATCGCCTTCGACTTCTTGAGGGTGACCGCGGCGCAGACGCCGCCGCCGAGGAGGATCAGCGCGGCGGTGCCGAGGGTTTCGCCGACGAAGATGTCGCCGTTGGAGAAAGCGGACACAGAGACTCCCTTGTCCTGGTGGCCCGGAGGAGCGGGTGGGGGCAGGTGGGCCGGGCGATCCGTTGCGTGGTGAGCGCGAGGGGAGTGGATCTCCGGCCGCCGTTCGACAATGTCGACCGACATGCGGAAGCTTCCACCGCGCCCGCCCTCCGCGTCAAGGCAGGGTTACGCACTCGTGACGGACGGGTGCACCCCGACACACCCGGCCGGCCGCCGGGTCCGGCACCCCGGGCGAACCCGCCCGAACCCGGGCATGCGAAAGGGCGCGGACAGGCTCTCGCCCGTCCGCGCCCCGCGCGTACCGCCGCCCCAGGGGCGGCCCGTCAGAACCGGCCGGCGCCCAGGTCCCGCGAGATCGCCCGCGCCGCGCTGCGCACCGACGCCACCAGGCCGGGCTTCACGAACCCGTCCTCGGTGACGGTCTCCACCGCCCCGGTCACGCACACCGCGCCGACCGGGTTGCGCCGCCGGTCCTGGATCAGCGCGCCGACCGAGGCCACGCCCTCCCAGGTCTCCTCGACCGAGTCCGCCCAGCCCCGCTCGCGGACCAGCGCGCACTCCGCGTCCACGTCCGCCGGGTCGGTCAGGGTGCGCAGCGTGTACGACTGCAACGGTCCTTCGCCCAGCTCACCGCGGGCGACCGGGTCGTACGCCAGCAGCACCTTGCCCAGTGCGGTGGAGTGCAGCGGCTGCATCGAGCCGACCTCCAGCACCTGCCGGGAGTCGTCGGGGCGGAAGACGTGGTGCACGATCAGCACGCCCCGCTGGTGCAGGACGCCCAGGTACACCGTCTCGCCGCTGGCCCGCGCGAGGTCGTCGGCCCACACCAGGGCGCGGGCGCGCAGCTCGTGCACGTCGAGGTAGCTCTGGCCGAGCCGCAGCAGCTCGGCGCCCAGCTGGTACTTGCCGCTCTCCGGGTCCTGCTCGACGAACCCCTCCTGCTGGAGGGTGCGCAGGATGCCGTGGGCGGTGCCCTTCGCGAGATCCAGGGACGCCGCGACCTCGGAGAGGCCGAGCCGCCGCTCGCCGCCGGCCAGCAAACGCATGATGGCGGCGGCCCGGGAGAGCGACTGGATCGGGCCGGGCATGAGCTACCTCCCCTGACAGGCGGTCGACAATGTCGACCGGAGTGTGAACGCAACGAGTCTGCCAGGCCGACGGCCGGGCGTGCACCTTTCGCATCAGTCCGCACCGTGCACGGCGCGCGCCACATCCGCGATCTCCTGCTCCCCGACCCGGCAGCACCCCCCGACCAGCCGGGCCCCGGCCGCCAGCCAGCCTGCCACCCGTGCCGGACGGAACGCCGGCGCACCCCGCCAGCCGCGGGCGGCGGCGTCCCACCGCTCCCCGCTGTTCGGGTACACCACGACCGGCTTGCCCGTCACCTCCGCCGCCAGGGCGACCGCCCGGTCGGCGTCGGCCGGGGTGCAGCAGTTCACCCCCACCGCCACCACGGCGTCCACGTCCGCCGCCAGGGCGAACGCCTCGGCCAGCGGCTGCCCCGCCCGCGTCCGGTCGCCCGCCGCGCCGAACGACAGCCAGACGGGCACCCCCAGGCCCTCGACCGCGGCCAGCACCGCCTCGGCCTCCACGACGTCGGGGATCGTCTCCACCGCCAGCACGTCCGGCCCCGCGGCCGCCAGCACCTCCAGCCGCGGCCGGTGGAAGCGCTCCAGCGCCGCCCGGCCCAGCCCGTAACGGCCGCGGTACTCCGAACCGTCCGCCAGCACCGCGCCGTACGGGCCCACCGAGGCCGCCACGAACAGCGGGCGCGCGGCCTCGCCCCGCATCGCTGCCTCGCCCTGCGCCGGATCCCCGCCCCGCGCCGGATCCCCGCCCTGCGCCGGATCCTCGCCCCGCCCGCTCGGCCGCGAGCCCGTCGGCCGCGTGCCCGCCGACCGCAGGGCTGCGGCCTCGCGCGCCGCGTCGCGGGCCAGCCGCACGCTCAGCGCCAGCAGCCGCGCGGCCTCGGCCCGGCCCAGCCCGCGGCGGGCGAAGCCCTCGAAGCTCGCCTGGTAGCTCGCCGTGGTCGCGACCTCGGCGCCGGCCAGGAAGTAGCCCAGGTGCGCGGCGGTCACCGCCTGCGGCCGGTCCGCCAGCAGGCGGGCGCTCCACAGGGCGTCGGAGAGGTCGTGGCCGGCGTCCTCCAGCTGGTTGGACAGGCCCCCGTCCAGGACGAGCGGCCCGGCCGCGAGCGCCGCGGCGAAGCTCGGGGGAGTCGTGGTCACGGCGCACCTCCTGGTCTGCGGGCCGGTGCCAGCACTGTAGAGCCGTGCGCGGCGCGCCGGGACGCCAGGGCGGCGGAATTCCGCCCGGTCCCGCGCCGGTCCCGCCCGCCGGCCGCGCCGGTCCCGTGCCTGTTCTGCCCGGCCCCGCCCGGTGGCCGTCCCGGTCCGTGCGGCGCCGGGGCTCGGGGCGGCCGGACCGTGCGAGGTCGAGGTCCACCCGTACGAGTGATCGAAACGCACTGGCGGGCCGTCCGGGGCGTGCGCTACGTTCTTCTCAGGAAGAGAACAACCGGTCGAACGGAGCGAGGTGCGGCATGGCAGCCGATCACGACGACGCGGAGCGCGCCTGGCTGCAGGCGTACGACCCCCGCGCCTACACACCGGTCGCCGTCACCGTCGACGTCGTCGCCCTGACGCTCCGCAGGGGCGAGCTCCACGTACTGCTCGTCGAACGCGGCGAACCTCCCTACCAGGGCAGCTGGGCCCTGCCCGGCGGCTTCCTCCGGGCAGGAGAGGAGGACCTCCTCGGCGCGGCCACCCGCGAACTCGCCGAGGAGACCGGCCTGGAGGGCCGCCTGGAGATCGCCGCCGCGCTCAGCCGCACCCACCTCGAACAGCTCGGCAGCTACGGCTCACCGGACCGCGACCCGCGGATGCACGTGGTGTCCGTCGCCTACCTCGCCTTCGCCCCCGACCTCCCCGACCCGCAGGCAGGCACCGACGCGGCGGCCGCGGCCTGGCACCCGGTCACCACGCTCGACCTGCCCGCCTCCCGGACGGCCGGGCCGCCCGCCGACACCCACGGGGGTGGCGTCGGCGGGCGGCCCGGCACCCGGCTCGCCTTCGACCACGGCGTGATCATCGCCGACGGCCTCGACCGGGCCCGCGCCAAGATCGAGTACAGCCCCCTCGCCACCGCCTTCCTCGGCCACGACTTCACCATCCCCGAGCTGCGCGCCGTCTACGAGGCCGTCTGGGGCGAGCCCCTCCACGCCGGCAACTTCCACCGCAAGGTCCTCTCCGTACCCGGCTTCGTCGAGTCGACCGGCGCCACCACCCCCCGCGGCGGTACCCGCGGCGGCCCCCGCGCCCGCACCTACCACGCGGGCGACGCCCAACTGCTCCACCCGCCGCTGCTGCGGCCCGCCCAGGAGGACGGCATCCGGTGACCGCACCCCGTGCGGCCCGGCCGCCGACCACACCACGGACCTTCACCGAGGCGCTCGCCGCCGTCACCGCCGCCGTCCGGCCCGAGGAACTGTTCACCGGCGATCCCGCCGACGCGGCCCGCCGGTACCGCCGGCTCGCCCGACTCCTCCACCCCGACACCGCGCCGTCCGACCGGCGGGCGGAGGCCGGCGCCGCCTTCGTCGCCCTCGGCCGCCTCTGGGAGCAGCACCACCGCAGCGGCAGCGAGCACGAACTCCGCACCGCACGCCACACCTACCGGCTCGGCCCGGTCACCGCCCACGGCGACATCGCCGTCCTCCGGGCCGCCACCACCGAGCACGACGACCCGGTGCTGCTCAAGATCCCCCGCAGCCCCGCCGACAACGACCTCCTCGAACGCGAGGCAACCGCCCTCACCCGGCTCGCCCGGCACGGCGACCGCCGCTTCCACGCCTACGTCCCCACCCTCGTGGAGAGCTTCGAGCACGAGTCCGCCACCGACCCCACCGACCGCCCGCGCCGGATCAACGTGCTCCGCCGGACCGCCGGAGTCCGCCCCCTCACCGACGTCCTCCTCGCCCACCCCGACGGCCTCGACCCGCGCGACGCCGCCTGGATGTGGCGGCGGCTGCTCGTCGCCCTCGGCCACGCGCACCGCGCCGGCGTCCGCCACGGCGCCGTCCTGCCCGAGCACGTCCTCATCCACCCCGCCGAGCACGGCCTCGTCCTCGTCGACTGGTGCTACGCCACCACCGGCAGCCCCGCCGCCGCCCCCGCCCTGGTCGAGCGCCACCGCGCCCGGTACCCACCCGAGGTCCCCGCCCGCCGCCCCGTCACCGAGGCCACCGACATCCACCTCGCCGCCCGCTGCATCGAGGAGCTCATGGGCCCCAAGGCGCCCAAGCCCCTCCGCGCGTTCGTCGCCGGCTGCACCCTGCCCGCCGAACCCCGAAGGCCGCACGACGCCTGGCGACTCCTCGCCGAGCTCGACGACCTGCTCCACACCCTCTACGGCCCGCGCACCTTCCGGCCGTTCCACCTGCCCGCCACCACCTGAGGAGAACCCATGGGAAGCGGCTCCTGGTCCACCAACGTCTACGACGCGGCCGCGCACTACCGCGCCGGCACCGGCGCCAGCGCCTTCGCCTACAGCGACTCCACCACCCGCGGCTCCCGCTCCACCTGGAAGGCCCACCCCAGCCTCGACCCGCACGGCCTCACCGTCCGTGAGAGCCGCGACTCCGACGAACACCCCGTGTCCCTCGCCGTCGCCGTCCTCTTCGACGTCACCGGCTCCATGCAGACCGTGCCGCGCGTCCTGCAGACCAAGCTCCCCGAGCTCTTCGGCCTGCTCCTGCGCAAGGGCTACACCGAGCACCCGCAGATCCTCTTCGGTGCCGTCGGCGACGCCACCTGCGACCGCGTCCCGCTCCAGCTCGGCCAGTTCGAGTCCGACAACCGCATGGACGACGACCTCGGCAACATCCTGCTGGAGGGCGGCGGCGGCGGGCAGATGACCGAGTCCTACGAACTCGCGATGTACGCCATGGCCCGCCACACCGCGCTGGACTGCCTCGAACGCCGCGGGCGCAAGGGCTACCTCTTCCTCATCGGCGACGAACTGCCCTACGGCAAGGTCAAGGCCCGCGAGGTGCGGGCCGTCCTCGGCGAGGAGATCCCCGAGGACATCCCGCTCCCCGTCCTCGTCGCCGAGCTCCAGCGGCTCTACCACGTGTACTTCATCCTCCCGGCAGGCACCGCGTACGCCGGCAACGCCGAGGTCCTCGGCACCTGGCGCAAGCTGCTCGGCCAGAACGTCATCGAGCTCGACGACCTCGACGCGGTCTGCGAGACCGTCGCACTCACCATCGGCCTGGGGGAGGAGGCCATCGACCTCCAGGAGGGCCTCGCCGACCTCGCCGACCTGGGATCCGGCGCGGTCGCCACCGTCGGCAAGGCCCTCGACGGACTCGCCCGCGCCTCCCGCACGGTCGCCGTCCCGGGCCCCTCCCTGCTCGGCCCCGACGACCGCTCCGCCACCGGCACCACCCGGCTCTGACGGCCCCTCACCATCCGCCGGGGTGCGGGGCCGCCACGGCCTGCACCCCGCCGCACCCCCCGCCGTTACCCCGCCGTCCCCCGACTCCCCCCGCCGCCTGACTACCCCACCGTCCTGCCGCCTGACCCTGCCGTCCCGTCCCGTCGCCGAGAGAGGCAGACCACGCCGTGACCGACCTCCTCCCCGAGAGCCACGTGATCGTCTGCGACCTCGGCTTCGGCGACGCCGGCAAGGGCACCGTCGTCGACTACCTCTGCCGCCGCCCGCCCGGCCCGGACGGGCGACGCCCGGTCCGGACGGTCGTCCGGTACAACGGCGGCGCCCAGGCCGCCCACAACGTCGTCACCGACGACGGCCGCCACCACACCTTCGCCCAGTTCGGCTCAGGCACCCTCGCCGGCGTCCCCACCCACCTCTCCCGCTTCATGCTCGTCGACCCGCTCGCCCTCGCCGCGGAGGCCCACCACCTCACCACCCTCGGCGTCCCCGACCCCTTCGCCCTGCTCACCGTGGACCGCCGCGCCCTCCTCACCACCCCGTACCACGCCGCCGCCAACCGCCTCGGCGAACAGCGCCGCGGCGCAGCCCGCCACGGCTCCTGCGGACTCGGCATCGGCGAGACCGCCCGCTACGCCCTCGACCACCCCGACGACGCCCCGACCGCCGGTGACTGCACCAGCCCCGCGCGGCTCCTCGCCCGCCTCACCCTCCTGCGGGACCGCCTCGCCCACCGGCTCGGCCTCACCCCCGACCGCCTGCCCGCCCCACCGCCCGCCGACTGCGTCGCGGCCTTCGTGGCCTTCGCCACCCGCGTCCGCCTCACCGACGAAACGGCCCTCCCACAGCTCCTCCGGCAAGGGCCCGTGGTCTTCGAGGGGGCCCAGGGCGTCCTGCTCGACGAGCACCACGGCTTCCACCCCTACACCACCTGGTCGACGACCACCTTCGCCAACGCCGAGACCCTGCTGGCCGAGGCCGGCCTCCCGTCCGCCGCCCTCCGGCTCGGCGTGCTGCGCAGCTACACCACCCGCCACGGCCCCGGCCCGCTGCCCACCGAGGACAAGCACCTCGCCGTCCCCGAACCCCACAACGCCACCGGCCCCTGGCAGGGCCCCTTCCGGACCGGCCACTTCGACACCGTCGCCCACCGGTACGCCCTGGCCGTCGCCGGCGGCGCCGACGCCCTCGCCCTGACCCACCTCGACGCCCCCGCCCGCCACCCCGCCCTGCGCCTGTGCGACACGTACGACCTCGACGACGCCCCCCTGCACGCCCTCACCCCCGGACGGCCCGGCGACCTCACCGCACAGGCACAGCTCACCGAGGCCCTGACCCGCGCCCGCCCGGGCCGGCTCACCGACCCCGGCCCTGACCCGCAGGCCTGGTCGGCGGCGATCGCCCACCGTCTCGACACCCCGGTCCTGCTGGAATCGCACGGCCCGACAGCCCGTCGGAAACACCTCCGCCGGGCCCCCGTCGACAGCGTTACCATCCACCCCATGACCACACACGACGCCGACCGCACGTCCTACGGGCCCGGCTCGCACTGCCACTGGTGCGGTGCGCCGTACGCACCCGGCACCACCGGCTGGCCGCGGGCCTGCCCCGGCTGCGCCGAGATCACCTACCGCAACCCGCTGCCCGTGGTGGTCACCCTGCTGCCGGTGACCGCCCCCGAAGCCAACGGCCTGGTGGTCATCCGCCGCACCATCGAGCCCGGCTACGGCGAGCTCGCCCTCCCGGGCGGATACATCGACTACGGCGAGAGCTGGCAGCAGGCCTGCGTCCGCGAGCTCCGCGAGGAGACGGGCATCGAGGCCGACGCCGGCCAGGTCGCCCTGGTCGCCACCGACTCCGACACCTCCGGCGGATTCCTCTGCCTCTTCGGCATGCTCCCGCCCCGGCGCATCGACGAGCTCCCGCCGTCCGTCCCGACCGACGAGACCGAGGGCTGGCAGTTCCTCCCCAACCCCTCCCAGCTGGCCTTCCCCTTCCACACCCGGGTCAGCCACGCCTGGTTCAACGGCGAGTACGCACACCTGGCCTGACCGGCCCGCCCGTACGCGCTCCCGCCCCGGTGCGAGCGGCACCGGGCCCCCGGTCGGCCCGCGGCGCGCCACGGGCCCGGGCCCTGGCGCGCCCGACGATCACATGGCATGGTCTGCTCGTCAGCGACCACTCGGGCGGGCGCCCGCCACAAGCGGCCCCGTCCACCGCCCCCGGCCCCCGGGCGGGGGCGCACCACCCCGGGAGACCACCACCGTGAGCACCCCACCCGCCGACCGGCCGCTCTGGCGACCCGACCCCGCCCGCGCGGCCGCCTCCCGGCTCGTGGCCTTCCAGGCCTGGGCCGCCGAACACCACGGCGCCCCCGCCGCCCCGCTCGCGCCCGTGGCCGACGACAGCGAGGCCGCCGCCCGCTACGCCGCCCTCCACGCCTGGTCGACCGACGACCTCGACCGGTTCTGGACGGCCGTCACCACCTGGTTCGACGTCCGCTTCCGCACCGCCCCCGACGCCGTCCTCGCCGACCCCGCGATGCCGGGCGCCCGCTGGTTCCCCGGAGCCCGCCTCAACTACGCCGAGCACGCCCTGCGCGCGGCCGAGGACCCGAGCCGCGCCGGCCTCCCCGCCGTGCTGCACGTCGACGAGACCACCGACCGGCCCGTCACCCTCACCTGGGCCGAACTCCGCCGCCAGGTCGGCTCGCTCGCGGAGGCCCTCCGCGCGCAGGGCGTCCGCCCCGGCGACCGGGTCGGCGCCTACCTGCCCAACATCCCGCAGGCCGTCGTCGCCCTCCTGGCCACCGCCGCCGTCGGCGCCGTCTGGACCTCCTGCGCCCCCGACTTCGGCGCCCGGAGCGTCCTCGACCGCCTCCAGCAGATCGAGCCCGCCGTCCTCTTCGCCGTCGACGGCTACCGCTACGGGGGCAAGGAGCACGACCGCACCGACGTCGTCGCCGAGCTGCGCCGCGAGCTCCCCACGCTGCGCGCCGTCGTCCACGTCCCCCTGCTCGGCTCCCCGGCCCCCGAGGGCGCGCTCGGCTGGGACGACCTGGTCGCCGCCGACACCGACCCCGTCTTCGAGGCCGTCCCCTTCGACCACCCGCTGTGGGTGCTGTACTCCTCGGGCACCACCGGCCTGCCCAAGGCCATCGTGCAGAGCCAGGGCGGCATCCTCGTCGAGCACCTCAAGCAGGCCGCGCTCCACCTCGACCTCGGCCCCGAGGACCGCTTCCTCTGGTACACCTCCACCGGCTGGATGATGTGGAACTTCCTCGTCGCCGGCCTGCTCGTCGGGTCCACGATCGTCACCTACGACGGCAGCCCCGGGCATCCTGACACCGGCGCCCTCTGGTCCGTCGCGGCCCGCACCGGGGCGACCGTCCTTGGCACGTCCGCCGCCTACGTCATCGCGAGCCGCAAGGCCGGGCTCCACCCGGGCCGCGACCTCGACCTCTCGGCCGTCCGCTGCATCGGCACCACCGGCTCCCCGCTGCCGCCCGACGGCTTCCGGTGGATCTACGACGAGGTGAAGTCCGACGTCTGGCTCGCCTCCGTCAGCGGCGGCACCGACGTCTGCAGCTGCTTCGTCGGCGGCGTCCCCACCCTCCCCGTCCACCTCGGCGAGATCCAGGCCCCCTGCCTGGGCGCCGCCGTCGAGTCCTGGGACGTCCAGGGCCGCCCGCGCGTCGGCGAGGTCGGCGAGCTCGTCGTCACCAAGCCGCTGCCGTCCATGCCGATCGGCTTCTGGAACGACCCGGACGGCACCCGGTACCACGACAGCTACTTCGACATGTACCCCGGCATCTGGCGCCACGGCGACTGGATCACCACGACCGACCGCGGCACCGTCGTCATCCACGGCCGGTCCGACTCCACCCTGAACCGCCAGGGCGTACGGATGGGCTCCTCCGACATCTACGAGGTGGTCGAACGCCTCCCGGAGATCGCGGAGTCCCTGGTCATCGGTGTCGAGGAGGCCGACGGCGGCTACTGGATGCCGCTCTTCGTCGTCCTCGCCCCCGGGGCCGAGCTCGACGACTCCCTGCGCACCCGGGTCCGCACCCGGCTGCGCACCGAGCTCTCCCCGCGCCACGTCCCCGACGAGATCATCGTGGTGGACGGCCTGCCGCACACCCTCACCGGCAAGCGCATCGAGGTGCCGGTCAAGCGCCTGCTCTCCGGCACCCCGCTCGACCGCGCGGTCAACCCGGGCTCCGTCGACAACCTCGACCACCTGCGGTTCTTCGAACGGCTGGGCCGCGAGCGCAGGGCCTGAGCCCCCGGCACCGGGTACGGGTCAGGGGCGCTTCCAACCCCCACGGTGGAAGCGCCCCTGCAGCCCCGGCCCTGCCCGGGGCGTCTACTCGCCCGACAGCACCTGGTGGGCCGCCGCCCTGGCGTCGGCCGCGTTGTCCGCGGCCCTCGCCGCCGCGGCGGCCCGCCGGCACTGTGCGAGCGTGTACTTGGCGAGCGCGGTGCGCACGTACGGGATCGACGCCGTGCCCATGGACAGGCTGGTCACGCCCAGCCCGGCCAGCACACAGGCGAGCAGCGGGTCGGAGGCGGCCTCGCCGCACACGCCGCAGCTCTTGCCGAGCGCCTGCGCGGCCTCCGCCGACACCGCGATCAGGTCGAGCAGCGCGGGCTGCCACGGGTCCTGCAGCCTGGCGAGCGCACCCACCTGCCGGTCGGCCGCGAAGGTGTACTGCGCCAGGTCGTTGGTCCCCAGCGAGACGAACTCGACCTCCTGGAGGATCGACCGCGCGCGCAGCGCCGCCGACGGGATCTCCACCATCGCACCGAACTTCGCCTGCAGACCGGCCTCCCGGCAGGCCTCGGCGAACGCCCGGGCGTCCTGCCGGTCCGCCACCATCGGCGCCATGACCTCCAGGTGCACCGGCAGCCCCTCGGCCGCCTTCGCGAGCGCCCGCAACTGGCCCGACAGCACCTCGGGGTGCTCCAGCAGCGTCCGCAGCCCGCGGACCCCGAGCGCCGGGTTCGGCTCGTCGGCCGGCGTGAGGAA
Organism: Kitasatospora sp. NE20-6; assembly: GCF_045862635.1. Taxonomy (NCBI): domain Bacteria; kingdom Bacillati; phylum Actinomycetota; class Actinomycetes; order Kitasatosporales; family Streptomycetaceae; genus Kitasatospora; species Kitasatospora sp. NE20-6. The sequence goes on along the minus strand of NZ_BPRL01000036.1, from coordinate 2,339 downwards.
GTCCAGCGGCTTGTCCGCGCCGGCGTCCAGCACCCGCACGACCACCCGGCTCTCCGGGAACGCCTCCAGCACCTTCCGGTACGCCTCGTACTGCTTCTCCTCGCTCGGCGCCTGCGCCGAGTCGTCGAGGAACAGGAACTCCGTACGGAACAGCCCGACGCCCTCGGCACCGGCCGCCAGCGCGGCCGGCAGGTCGGCAGGCCCGCCGATGTTGGCCAGCAGCGGCACCCGGTGCCCGTCCGACGTGCGGCCCGGCCCGGACGACGCGGCGAGGGCGGCCCTGCGCTCCGCCGCCTTCTGCCGGAGCTCCTCCTGCTTCTCCTGCGCCGGATCCACCAGGACCTCGCCGCTGCTCCCGTCGACGGCGACCACGGTGCCCTCGGCCACCTCGGTCGCACCCGGCAGCGCCACGACGGCCGGCACGCCCAGCGCCCGCGCGAGGATCGCGCTGTGGCTGGTGGGCCCGCCCTCCTCCGTCACGAACCCCAGGACGAGCGTCGGGTCGAGCAGCGCGGTGTCCGCCGGCGCGAGGTCGTGCGCGAAGAGCACGTACGGTTCGTCGCTGTCGGGCACACCCGGCATCGGTACGCCGAGCAGCCGCGCCACGATGCGGTTCCGGACGTCGTCGAGGTCGGCGACCCGGCCCGCGAGGTAGTCGCCGGCCGCGGCCAGCAGCGCCCGGTAGGCGGCGAACGCGTCGTAGATGCCGCGCTCGGCACTGCTGCCCACCGTGATCCGGCGGCTGACGTCCGCCATCAGTTCCGGGTCCTGCGCCATCAGGGCCTGGGCCTCCAGCACCGCCTGCGCCTCGCCGCCGGCGAGGTTCCCCCGGGCGATGAGGTCGGCCGCGACCGCGTCCACCGCGGCCTGCGCCCGCGCCTGCTCGTGCGGCGCCTCGTCACTGGGAATCTGGGTGGCGGGCGGCTCCAGGACCGCCGTGCCCATGTGTCGCACCGGGCCGATGGCGACTCCGTGGCTGACCCCTACGCCGCGCAGCATCGCTTCCACGTTCTGACTTTCCTTTCACCCGGCAGGTTCGTGCCGTCCGCAGGGTGCGCGCCGTCCGCAGGCGCGCACCGGTCGATCTCAACTCCAGGTGAACAGCGCGCCACCGGGCGCGACGTCGCCGCTCTCCGCCACGGCGGACAGTGCGTCGGCGGTGGCCTCCAGCGCCACGATCGGGGAGATCGGGGACTTGCCGGCCTGCTCCACCGCCGCCGGGTTCCACCGGATGACCGGCTGGCCCCGCTTGACCTCGTCGCCCTTGGCGACGAGCAGTTCGAAGCCCTCGCCGTTCAGCTGCACGGTGTCGATGCCGAGGTGGGTCAGCACTCCGTGACCGGCGGCGTCCACCACCACGAAGGCGTGCGGGTGCATGGAGACCACGAGGCCGTCCACCGGGGCCACGGCCTCGGTGGGTTCGCGCACCGGATCGATGGCCGTGCCCGGGCCGACCATCGCGCCGGAGAACACGGGGTCGGGCACGTTGGCCAGCCCGACGGCCCGCCCGGCGAGCGGCGAGGTCACAGTGGTCATGGTGGAGCCTCCCAGGTGCGGAGTTGCAGCGTGCGCGGCCGCAGGAGAGCGGCATGGGCATCAGCTGAAGCCTAAATCATGTCAACTTCGGACATACCGGTCCCTGATCACCGGGTGCGCCGAGTGGGGTCAACGCCCACGGCCGGCGCACGGAACCCCTTGCTGTCGGCCGGGGCCCCAGTAACGGCGGGCCCTCGGCGTCTCAAGTGGTCTAGTCCTCTGGTCGATGCGCCGCACTCTACGCCATGCCGCAGGCAGTCGCCGATCCCCTCCGCAGCAGGTCCGGCGCGTCCGCCCGCCGCGGCCCCTCACCCGCCGCCGCACTCCCCTCTACGCCGGACGAGTGACCTGCCCGCGGCCGATTAGGCGCTCGGCCGGGGAACGGCTATCGTTGCTCAGGTCGCCGCGAGGCGCTGGTTAACTCCGCGAGTCGGGAACGAAAAGCTCGGGTTAAGAGCCCGAAAACGTTCTGATAAGCTGGGAACACGAAAGAGCGAAACACCCGGAGGATACGCTGGAAGGCGGTCCGAAGGAAGTGTCCGTTCCTTGAGAACTCAACAGCGTGCCAAAAGTCAACGCCAGATATGTTGACATCCCCGGCCTCGGACTTGTTCCGGGGTTGGAGATTCCTTTTGTAGTACAAAAACACAGCGAGGACGCAGTGCGCGGGACTTCCTATTCCGGGGGTTGCCGTGCCGCTCTGCGCGAGTGTGAACCCGATTACGGGTCATCATTCACGGAGAGTTTGATCCTGGCTCAGGACGAACGCTGGCGGCGTGCTTAACACATGCAAGTCGAACGGT
>NZ_BPRL01000035.1:0-14879 GCF_045862635.1 Kitasatospora sp. NE20-6 | reverse complement strand
CACGTGTTACTCACCCGTTCGCCACTGATCCACCCCGAAGGGCTTCACCGTTCGACTTGCATGTGTTAAGCACGCCGCCAGCGTTCGTCCTGAGCCAGGATCAAACTCTCCGTGAATGATGACCCGTAATCGGGTTCACACCCGCGCAGAGCGGCACGGCAACCCCCGGAATAGGAAGTCCCGCGCACTGCGTCCTCGCTGTGTTTATGTACTACAAAAGGAATCTCCAACCCCAGGAAACCCTGAGGCCGGGGATGTCAACATATCTGGCGTTGACTTTTGGCACGCTGTTGAGTTCTCAAGGAACGGACACTTCCTTCGGACCGCCTTCCAGCGGACCCTCCGGGCGTTTCGCTCTTTCGTGTTCCCAGCTTATCAGAGTATTTCCGGCCCGTTTCACCGGGCGTTTTCTCTCCGACTCGCTTTTGCCGCCCCTCTCGGTGCGACTCCGGAACTGTACGGGGACCGGACCCCCGCAAGCAAATCGCCTCCGCCGGGCGGCGGCCCGGCGGAGGCGATGCCGGCGTTTCAGTGGACCTCGGTGATCTCCGGGCCACGGGCGAACGGGTCGAGAGAGGCCCCGCCGTAACGCGGGTCGCCCTCGGCGGGCGCACCGTCGGCCACCATCTGGGCGTCCTCGGGGAGCTTCAGCACGATCGGGTCGCGCGGCGCCATCGGCGTCTCACCGCGCACGACGACCGTCTGCTGGAAGACCTGCTCAAGGATGCCGGCCATCTCGGGCTGGACCGCGGCCTGGCCGGAGATCACACCCCGCAGGAACCAGCGCGGCCCGTCACAGCCGACGAAGCGGACGAGCTGCACGCCCTGGGTGCCGTCGGGAAGCTGGACGGGGACCTGGGCGCGCAGGTGCCACCCGAGCGTGCCCTCCTCCTCCTCCACGAGGCCGCCCTGCTGGGTGATGCCGTTCGCGATCTCGTCGCGGACCTCGCCCCAGATGCCCTCGGACTTCGGTGCGGCGAATGCCTGGAGCTGGATCGCGCTGTTGCCGAGGACCAGGGTGGCGGCGACGATCGCGTCCCCGGCCACCTCGACCCGGAGCTCCATGCCCTCGACCCCGGGGACGAGCAGGCCCCCGAGGTCCACGCGGCCCTCCTCGGGCTTCTCGAGCTCCGAGATGTCCCACGGACCGTCCGGGCGCGGGGCCGGCGGCAGGCCGACCCGCTCCGTCGGGTCCAGCTCGGTGTCGTTCTCGCTCTCGGCGGAACCTTCGACGTCATCGGCCGTCTCGTCGGCGCTGATGGCGTCCTCGGCGAGCTGCTCGACAGCGTCCTCGCTCTTCTGGCGACGACGGAACACGGTCACTGTCCTTCCCGGTCCGGGGCTGAGACCCGGGGACCGAAGTGAATACCTGCTCGGCTACTGCGAGACCGCGGGCATGCTAGACCGCGGCGTGGCCGCCGGTCGACCCGAACCCGCCCTCGGCTCGCGCGGAGCCGGGCAGCTCGGCCACCTCGTGGAACCGCGCTCTCTCGACCTGCTGGACGACCAGCTGGGCGATACGGTCCCCTCGACGGAAGCTGACACCTTCGCGCGGGTCCAGATTGACGACGATCACCTTGATCTCACCACGGTACCCGGCATCGACCGTCCCCGGGGCGTTCACGAGGGCAACTCCGCAACGAGCTGCGAGCCCGGATCGTGGATGCACGAACGCCGCGTAACCGTCCGGCAGCGCAATGGCGACACCGGTGGGAAGAACCGCCCGCTCGCCGGGTGCGAGCTCGGCGTCGACGGTGGTGCGGAGGTCCGCGCCGGCGTCGCCCGGGTGCTCGTAGCCGGGGAGCGGGAGCTCCGGATCGATCCGCCTGATCAGGATGTCCACCGGCGGACGGGCAGTGCTGGTCACGGGTTCACCTCGAAGGCTCGGGCGCGCTTGAACAGATCCGGGTCGTCCAGGGCCTGCTTGATGTCCTCCGGACGACCGTGCGTGGTGAAGTGTTCCAGCTTCACCTGGACGAAGAGTGCCTGGGCCCTGACCGCCACCGGCCCGTCGGGGCCTCCGATGCGGCCCTCGGCCGCGCTGTAGACCTTGCGCCCGTGCACGCCGGTCACCCGGGCGTGGATGTGGAGGTCGGCGTCGACCGGCACCGGGCGGACGAAGTCGGTCTCCAGCCGGCCGGTCACCGCCGGGGCGTGCAGCAGCCAGCTCAGCGTGCCGAGCGCCTCGTCCATCGCCGTGGTCAGCACGCCGCCGTGGGCGAGGCCGGGCGCGCCCTGGTGGACCTCCCGGACGGTGAACCGCGAGTCGACGGTGAGGCCCTCGCCGGCCACCGCGGTCAGCCGCAGTCCCTGCGGGTGGTCGGGGCCGCAGCCGAAGCAGAGGTCGTAGTGCGGGTCGAGCACCGTCCCGGGGGCGGGCGCCCCCGGGGCCCGGGGCGGCAGGACCGCGCCGGGCGGCGGCGTGGTGGGCAGGAGCGCGGCGGGGCGGGCCGCGGGGTCGTCGCCGGCGCTGCCGGGCGTCGGGGCGGAGGCGATGGATCCGGTCACAGCGGGGACCTTACCTGCCGGTAGCAACGGTTGAGGAGGGGTCGCGGCCGGAGCCCGCGGCCGCGCCGCCCACAATGGGGGCATGTACGACGAACGCCTCACCGTGCCCCGGTCCTGGTGGCTGCTCACCCTCGCCACCGGGTTCTCGTTCGCCCTGGTCCTGCTGCGCTTCAGCGCCCTCGGTGCGCTGATCGGACTGGTCGTCGGCATCGCCGCGACCGCGGCGGCCCTCAGCAGCTACGGCTCGGCCCGGATCAGGGTGGTGCAGGGGTCGCTCGTCGCGGGCCAGGCCCGGATCCCGGTCGACGCCCTGGGCGGCGTCGAGGTCCTCAACCCGTCCGAGGCGGTCGCCTGGCGCTCGGTGAAGGCCGATCCGCGCGCCTTCATGCTGCTGCGGAGCTACGTCCCCACCGCGCTGCGGGTGGAGGTCACCGACCCGGCCGACCCCACGCCGTACCTGTACCTCTCGACGCGTTCGCCGCAGAAACTGGCCGACGCGCTGCAGGGCTCCCGCCGGGGCACCCAGCGCTGACCCCCTGACGCCCCCTGGAGGGCCCGTGGCAGGCCGTACGGCCGCTGCCCGGGCCCTTCTCCGTCTCCCGGGGCCGAGCCGGACGGAGACGGGCGGCGGCGTCCCCCCGGTCGCACCGGCATCACGGCGGGAGAAGGCGGGCGAAGGCGGGAGAAAGCGGGCGGTGGCGGGCGGGCGTCCGGGCCCGGAGACGGAGGAGGGACGGCTCCGCGGCTGCGGACCGTCCCCATGCTCCTCGTGTCGCAGGCCTGACCCCTGCGGGTGCGGCACCCCGTAGGGTCCGCGTCAGCCTCCGGCCCTGCTGCCCAGGGCCGGCGGGATTGACCTGCCGGGCCGACGGTGAGGCGTCGGGCCCGGCCGTTCCCCACGGTGCTCAGGCGCCGCAGTCCCGGCAGATCGGCGAGCCGTTCTTCTCGCTGTACAGCTGGCTGCGGTGGTGCACCAGGAAGCAGCTCATGCAGGTGAACTCGTCGGCCTGGCGCGGCAGCACCCTGACCGACAGCTCCTCGTTCGAGAGGTCTGCCCCGGGCAGCTCAAGGCCCTCCGCCGCGTCGAACTCGTCGATGTCGACCGAACCGGTCGTCTTCTCGTTCCGGCGCGCCTTCAGTTCCTCGATGCTGTCCTCGTTGAGGTCGTCATCGGTCTTACGTGGGGTGTCGTAGTCCGTTGCCATGTTTCGCTCTCCCCCTTTGGGTGTGTGCGGGTATCTCCAGCGCACGTAACGCATGGGGGGCCGGTCTTGTGCCCGACCCGAGGCGGAGATTTTGCCTTACTTCAAGCCCCGTTACTCAATCGACACCCGGTTTCGGACCCGTTGGGGTGACCGAATGGCGTTCGGACACCCTGACCGGGCCTCACCCGTATGGGCGCGAATCCCGAACCGGGCAGCTACCGAAGGTAGCCGGACCCCGGCACCCCGGCGGCCAAATCACCTCAACTGCAGGCTATTTGGCGCCAGATCGACAAATCGGTGAACTTCGGCGGCCGTCACCCTGCGCCACCGCCGGCGACGGCGCGTCCGCGGTCGAACGGCGTCGGCCGAACGTGTCGGGCAGCACGGTGTGAGCCTCCTCACACCCCCAACTTTTCCGAAAAATCACGACAATCCGGCCCGCCCCGAACACCCGCCGCAGCGGGGCAGGACGGGCCCGGATCACTTCCGGGCGGCGTTGGCGGCGCGGCGCGCGAGCAGCGCGGCCTGCCGCTCGTCGAACTTCGTGGCCTGCGCGTCGAGGCCGTCCAGGAAGACGCCGAGGCGGTCCTGCGCGGCCTGGCCGGACGCACCCAGCCCGGTGGTCTCCATGACCTTCAGGTTGCGGAGCACGGGCTGCAGGACGTCGTCGAGGTGGATCCGCAGGTTGTACACGCCGCCGATGGCGATCTGGGCCGCCGAGCGCTCGAAGCCGGGCATGCCGTGGCCAGGCATCCGGAAGTCGGTGACGACCTCGGTGATGGCGTTCATCGCCTCGTCCGGCGCGATCTCCAGGGCCGCCCGGAGGAGGTTCCGGTAGAAGACCATGTGGAGGTTCTCGTCGTTGGCGATCTTCGCCAGCAGCTGGTCGCAGAGCGGGTCGCCGGAGTGGTGGCCGGTGTTCCGGTGCGAGATGCGGGTGGCGAGTTCCTGGAAGGCCACGTACGCGACGGAGTGCAGCATGCTGTGCGAGTTGTCCGACTCGAAGCCCTCCGCCATGTGCGTCATGCGGGCCCGCTCCAGCTCCACCGGGTCGACGGCCCGGGTGGCGAGCAGGTAGTCGCGGATGGCTATGCCGTGCCGGCCCTCCTCCGCCGTCCAGCGGTGCACCCATGTGCCCCAGGCGCCCTCGCGGCCGAACATCGTCGCGATCTCGTGGTGGTAGCTCGGGAGGTTGTCCTCGGTGAGCAGGTTGACCACCAGCGAGACCCGGGCCAGCGGGGTGACCTTGGACTGCTCCAGCGACCACGCCTCGCCGCCGAGCACGCCGTCGAAGTCGCGCCCCTGGCCCCACGGCACGTACTCGTGCGGCATCCACTCCTTGGCGACCTTGAGGTGACGGTCCAGCTCGGTCTCCACGACCTCTTCCAGCGCCATGATCAGCTTGGCGTCGGTCCAGGCGGTCGACACGGGCGAGGCGGTGCGCTGCACGGGTGCGGTGGTCATGGCTGGTGCTCCTTGGGCGGCGTCCGGCGCATCGGGCACGAGCGCCGGGGCGGCGCGCGGACGGTGTCGGGAACGGATCGGGGCGGTGGCCCGGAGGGGGCTGGACGAGCGGGACGCGGACCCCGGGCCGACCTGTCGCGGGGTCCGGGACCGACTCACTTACGGATGCGTAGGTTACGACACCGTAAGTTGTTCCGGCAGCAAAAGACAAGCCGCCCCTGCCAGCGCTTATGTCGTTCTGACACGGCGGCAGGGGCGGGTGTTCGCGGTCGGTGATGGTCAGCGCACGGAGCGGCGCCGGGCGGCGGGGCCGGCCCGGCCGGGGAGGGGGCGCAGGGCGGCCTCAGGGGCCGGGGATCCGCACCCGGACGGTCAGGCCGCCACCGGGGCGCGGGGCGGCCTCGATGGTGCCCCCGTGGGCCCGCACGACGGACCGGACGATGGACAGGCCGAGGCCCACGCCCTTGTCGCTGCGCGTGCGGTCCGCACCCTTCACCCGGCGGAACGGCTCGAAGATGTGCTCCATCTCGTAGCCGGGCACGACCGGGCCGGTGTTCGAGACGGTCAGCTCGCCGACCCCGCCCGGGGCCGGTGCGGTGGAGATCTCCACCCAGCCGTCGGGGCTGTTGTAGCGCACCGCGTTCTGCAGCAGGTTCAGCGCGATCCGCTCCAGCAGGATGCCGTTGCCCGAGACGGTCACCGGGTTGAGCTCGGGCCGCAGGTCGACCTCCCGGCCGGACGCCTCCGGGCGGAGCTGCTCCAGGGCGCGCAGCGCCACCTCGGACAGCTCGACCGGCCGCCGGTCGATGATCTCGTTGTCGCTGCGCGCGAGCAGCAGCAGGCCCTCCACCAGCTGCTCGCTGCGCTCGTTGGTGGCGAGCAGCGTCTTGCCGAGCTGCTGGAGGTCGGCGGAGGCCGCCGGGTCGGAGAGCTGGACCTCCAGCAGGGTCCGGTTGATCGCCAGCGGGGTGCGCAGTTCGTGCGAGGCGTTGGCGACGAAGCGGCGCTGCGAGTCGAAGGACCGGTCGAGCCGGTCGAGCATGTCGTCGAAGGTGTCGGCGAGCTCCTTGAGCTCGTCGTCGGGGCCGTCGAGCTGGATGCGGCGGTGCAGGTCGGAGCCGGCCACCTCGCGGGCGGTGCGGGTGATCCGGCCGAGCGGCCGCAGCACCCGGCCGGCCATGGCGTAGCCGGCGACGAAGGCGATCACGGCCAGGCAGATCAGCGCGGTGAGGGCCTTGCGGAGCAGCAGGTTGAGCGAGCGCTCGGCCTCGGCGTCCTGGTAGTGGTCGAGCCACCGGGTGAGGTCGGCCTGGGTGGTGATGACCGTGCCGTCGGGGGTGGTGATGGTGACCCCGGGGCCGAGGCGGAGCGAGGGCAGGGTGGCGTTCTGCATGGCCTCGCGGACGAAGTAGTACATCAGCAGCAGCAGGACGACGCCGGCCATCAGGAACATGCCGCCGTAGAGCAGCGTGAGGCGGATCCGGACGGTGGGGCGGAGCGAGAACCACGCGAAGAGGCCGTCGCCGGGCTGGTACTCCGTGGTGGCCCTCGGCGTGGAGGTGGTGGTGCCCAGCGGCGGGCGGGCAGGGCGCGGGGGCACCTGGCCCGGGCCGCCGGCGGGCGCGCCGGGGGCCCCGCCGGCGGGGGGCGGGGTGGTCATGGCCTGTCCTCTCGGGTGCTGCGGGTCGGTCCGGGGTGCCGGGTCAGATGCGGTAGCCGGAGCCGGGCACGGTGACGATGACGGCGGGGTCGCCGAGCTTGCGGCGCAGGGTCATCACGGTGACCCGGACGACGTTGGTGAACGGGTCGGTGTGCTCGTCCCACGCCTTCTCCAGGAGCTGTTCGGCGGAGACGACGGCGCCTCCGGCGCGCATCAGCACCTCCAGGACGGCGAACTCCTTGGGAGCCAGCTGGACGGTCCGGCCGTCGCGGAGCACCTCGCGGCGGCCGGGGTCGAGGCTGATGCCGGCGCGTTCCAGCACCGGTGGCAGCGGGACGGTGGCGCGGCGGCCCAGGGCGCGTACGCGGGCGACGAGTTCGCTGAAGGCGAACGGCTTGGGCAGGTAGTCGTCGGCGCCGATCTCCAGCCCCTCGACCCGGTCGCTGATGTCGCCGGACGCGGTCAGCATGATCACGCGGGTGGCCAGGCCCTGCTCGACGACCTTGCGGCAGACGTCGTCGCCGTGGACCAGCGGGAGGTCGCGGTCGAGGACGACGACGTCGTAGTCGTTGACGGCGATGCGCTGCAGGGCGGCCTCCCCGTCGTACACCACGTCGACGGCCATGGCCTCGCGGCGCAGCCCGGTGGCCACGGCCTCGGCGAGCAGCTGCTCGTCCTCGACGACGAGTACCCGCACGGTGGTTGTCCCTTCCTCAGGAGCGGCCCGCCGTGCTCCGCCCGGGCGAGCCGTGGTGCGCCGGACGCGGAGCGGGCCCGGGGGCCGGGCTCCGACGGTGCCTCCATCCTGCCTGGTCCCCGGGTAAAGCAGCAGTAAGCGGGGGTGCCCCGGCGGGCTCGACCCCCGCCGACCGGCGGTGACGTGCCGGGAGCGGCCGCGGCGGGCGGCCGAGCCGGTGGGCCGCGCTCCGTTTGGACTGTGACACGGGCAACTTTTCCGCCTTTTCCTCCCGGGGGAGGTTTCCCTGCGGCGGGGCTGGGGAGGACAAGCTCACACCGCGATCGCGCCGTGCGCGGATCGCACCCACCCGCCGTGTGTTCATCCGCACCGGTTCGGGGGATCGATGTCACCGGGAGCGGCCGACGAGCCGTCTCCGCGCCCACCCCGGGAACCAGCACCGCCCCGCCGTGGCACGTTCCGTGACAGGACCGCCGACCGGGGAGCACGCGGATCCGTGCCCGTCCGACACAGCAAGGGGGCCGTATGGACGCCTTCACCACCGGAATCCTGCAGCGCATACAGAACGCGGAGCAGGATCTCCACCGCGCTCTCGAGTCCGGGGACGAGTTCCTGGCCGAGGTCGAGCAGTCCGAGCTCGAGGACCTGCGCCGGCTGGCCGCCGAGCACGGCGTCGATCCGGTGCACGAGATGCACCGTTCGGCCGCCTGACCCGGGAGCAGGCCCGGCACCGTCCGTCCCGCTCCGGCGGGGCCCGTGACATCAGCAGCATCGCAGGACCCATCAGCGAGCCCTGGCACCGTCCGTGTGCCAGGGCCCCTTCGCTGCCCGGGCCCGCAGACCCCCGCCCGGGGGGCCTGCGGGCCCGTCGGCGTCTGCGGGGCGGGCGAGGGCCGGTCGCGGGCTCAGTCGTGCCAGGCGCCGAGGGCGTCGAGGCGGGCCCGGAGGGGTTCGAGGATCCCGGGCACCCCGGCGACGGTGAGTTCGCCGTCGGCGGGCCGTCCCGGACGGCCGCCGGAGAGTGCGCCGGCCTCGTGGGCGATCAGCAGGCCCGCCGCGTGGTCCCAGGGCTTGAGGCCGCGCTCGTAGAAGGCGTCGATCCGGCCGGCCGCGAGGTCGCACAGGTCGACGGCGGCGGCGCCCGCCCGGCGGATGTCCCGCACCTCGGGCATCAGTGCCAGCAGGACCTCCGCCTGGTGGACGCGGACGGTTCGGACGTAGTTGAAGCCGGTCGCCACCAGGGCCTGCCCCCACGGCGGTGCCGGGCGGACGGCCGCCGGGCGGCCGTCGAGGTGGGCGCCGCCGCCGCGGACGGCGTGGAAGAGCTCCCCGCGGGCGGGTACGGCGACGACGCCGACGACGGCCTCGCCGTCGAGTTCGGCGGCCACGCTGACACCCCAGGAGGGTAGTCCGTACAGGTAGTTGACGGTGCCGTCGAGCGGGTCGACGACCCAGCGCACCCCGGAGGTGCCGGGGCGTTCGGTGCCCTCCTCGCCGAGGTAGCCGTCGTCGGGGCGGCGGGTGGCGATGAGTTCCTGGACGAGCTTCTCGGAGGCGAGGTCCATCTCCGTCACGACGTCGACGGGGCTGCTCTTCGTGGCGGCGACGCCGAGGTCGGCGGGGCGGCCGTCGAGGAGCAGCGTGCCGGCCGCGCGGGCGGCCTCGACGGCGACGGCGAGCAGGTCGGCGAGCAGGGTCTCGGACGCGTCGGGTGCGGGCACGCTGGTTCCTCCTGGGGTGCGGACGGGCGGACGGGCCGGTGGCCGGGTCACTGCTCGGCGGCGGCGGGCCGCGGCGCCCGGGGGTTGGGGCAGCAGGCGACGGCGCAGACGTCGTGGCTCGGTCCGAGGGCGCCCAGGGCGCAGCGGTCCACCACGGCGCCGCGCTCGGTGGCGGCGCGCTCCAGGACGAGGTCGCGGACGGCCGCGGTGAAGCGGGGGTCGGTCCCGACGGTGGCGGCGCGGGTGAGCGGCAGGCCGAGTCCGGCGGCCTTGGCCACGGCCTCGGTGTCGAGGTCGTAGCGGACCTCCATGTGGTCGGAGACGAAGCCGATCGGCACCAGGACGGCGGCGGGCGTGCCGGAGGCGTGCAGCTCTTCGAGGCGGTCGCAGACGTCGGGCTCCAGCCACGGGGTGTGCGGGGCGCCGCTGCGGCTCTGGTAGACGAGCTCCCAGGGGCGGTCGGCGACGCCGGTGGCGTCCGCGACGGCGTCGGCGACGAGCCGGGCGACGGCGAGGTGCTGGGCGACGTACGCGCCGCCGTCGTGGCCGCGGGCCGGGTCGTCGGGGGCGCCGGAGGTGTCGGCCATGGCGACGGGGACGGAGTGCGTGGTGAAGACGAGGCGGGCGCCGTCGCGGACGGCGGCGGGGATCCCGGTGAGCGCGGCGAGGGTCGCGTCGGTCATCGGTCCGACGAAGCCGGGGTGGTTGTAGAAGTGCCGGAGCTTGTCGACGCGCAGTGCGGGCAGGCCCTCGGCGTCGAGGGTCCGCAGGGCGTCGGCGAGGTTCTCGCGGTACTGGCGGCAGCCGGAGTACCCGGCGTACGCGCTGGTGGCGAGGGTGAGCACGCGGCGGTGGCCGTCGGCGGCGATCTCCCGCAGGGTGTCGGTCAGGTAGGGGGCCCAGTTCCGGTTGCCCCAGTAGACCGGCAGGTCGAGTCCGTGCTCGGCGAAGTCCTTGCGGAGTGCGGCGAGCAGCTCGCGGTTCTGCTCGTTGATCGGGCTGACCCCGTCGAAGAGGAAGTAGTGGCGGCCGACCTCGGCCAGGCGCTCCTTGGGGATGCCGCGGCCCCGGGTGACGTTCTCCAGGAACGGGACGACGTCCTCCGGTCCCTCCGGGCCGCCGAAGGAGAGCAGCAGCAGCGCGTCGTAGGGGGTGTGGTCGGTGGAGGTGTGCGAGTCGGGCATGGATCCGATCCTGCCACCCGGTGCGGGGGCGCAGGCGGCGGGCGGCCGTTCGGGGCGAAATGTCGTCGTGGGGAGGCCGGGGCGGTTCGTAAGCTGGAGGTTCGTAAGCTGTCCATACGATTGACGTTCCTTACCGACCCGCGGAGCACCAGTGCTGTCCAGTTACCGCCAGATCTTCGCCGCACCCGGCAGCCTGGCCTTCTCCGCCAGCGGGTTCGTCTCCCGGCTGCCCATCTCGATGACGGGCATCGGCATCGTCACCATGCTCTCCCAGCTGCGCGGCTCGTACGGCATCGCGGGCGCCGTCTCCGCGGTGCTCGCGCTCTCCGCCGCCGCCCTGGGGCCGCAGGTCTCGCGCCTGGTCGACCGGCACGGGCAGCGCCGGGTGACCCTCCCCGCGACCGCGCTCACGCTGGCGGCCGCGACCGCGCTGCTGGCCTGCGCCCGGCTGGGGGCGCCGGACTGGACGCTGTTCGTGTGCGCGGTCGGGATGGGCGTGATGCCGAGCACCGGTTCGATGGTGCGGGCCCGCTGGGCGCACCTCTACCGCGACCGGCCGGAGCGGCTGCACACCGCGTACTCCTTCGAGGCCGTCATGGACGAGGTGTGCTTCATCGTCGGGCCGATCCTGTCGATCGGCCTCGCCACGGCGGTGTTCCCGGAGGCCGGGGTCGCGCTGGCGGCGGTGTTCCTGCTGGTCGGCGTGGTGCTGTTCACCGCGCAGCGCCGTACCGAGCCGCCGGTGCACCCGGCGGCCCACCGGGCGGGCGGTTCGGCGATCCGCTCGGCCGGCCTGCAGGTGCTGGTGGTGACCTTCGTGGCCACCGGTGCGATCTTCGGCTCGGTCGAGGTGGTCACGGTCGCGTTCGCGGAGGACCAGGGCCACACCGCCGCGTCCAGCCTGGTGCTCGCGGTGTACGCCCTGGGCTCCTGCCTGGCCGGGGTCGTGTTCGGCGCGCTGCGGCCGAAGGGGTCGATGGCCGGGCGGTTCCTCGGCGGGGTGGCGGCGATGGCCGCCGGCATGCTGCCGCTGGTGCTCGTGGCGGCCCTGCTGGACGGCACGGCCGGCCTGGCCGGCATCGGCGCGGCGCTGTTCCTGGCCGGGCTCTCCATCTCCCCCACGATGATCACGGCGATGGCGCTGGTCGAACGGCTCGTCCCGGCCGCGCAGCTCACCGAGGGCATGACGTGGACCACGACCGGGCTCGCCCTCGGCGTGGCGCTCGGCTCCTCCACGGCGGGCTGGGTGGTCGACGGCGCGGGCAGCGCCACCGCGTACTGGGTGCCGGTCTCCGCGGCGCTGTTCGCCGTGGTCACCGCCGTCGGCGGCCTGCCGAGGCTGCGCAGCGGCCTCCGCAGCCCCGAGCCGGAGCCGGTCGCCAGCAGCACCGGCCCCTGAGGGCGCCGCGTCGGGGAACGGGCTCCCCCGACAGGCATGGACCAGCGGGAACCGAGTGACTACGCTCCCCCTACTTGACGGTAGTTTCGTGAGCAGGAGGCACCCCGCATGCCCCACGGCACCACCCCCGGCACCTGGAGCAACTGGGCCGGCAACCAGAGCGCCCGGCCCGCCCGGGTCGCCGTCCCGTCCTCGGCCGAGGAGATCGGCGAGACGGTGCGCCGGGCCGCCGAGCGGGGGCAGCGGGTGAAGGCCGTCGGCTCGGGCCACTCCTTCACCGCGATCGCCTCGGCGGGCGACGCGGTGCTCGTCCGGCCCGACGCGCTCACCGCCGTCCGCGAGCTGGACCGCGAGGCGGGCACGGTCACGGTCGAGTCCGGCCTCACCCTGGACCGGCTGAACCGGCTGCTCGCCGCCGCCGGGCTCTCGCTCACCAACATGGGCGACATCGAGGTGCAGACCGTGGCCGGCGCGACGAGCACCGGCACGCACGGCACCGGCCGCGAGTCGGGCTCGCTCGCGGCGCAGATCCGGGCGCTGGAGATCGTGCTCGCGGACGGCAGCGTGCAGCACTGCTCCCCCACCGAGAACCCCGAGCTCTTCCACGGCGCCCGGCTGGGTCTCGGCGCGCTCGGCGTGGTCAGCGCGATCACCTTCGGCGTCGAGCCGGCCTTCCTGCTCACCGCGCACGAGAAGCCGATGACGTTCGACGCGGTGCTCGCGGAGTTCGACGACCTGACGGCGGTCAACGAGCACTTCGAGTTCTACTGGTTCCCGCACACGGACCTGTGCACCACCAAGCGCAACAACCGCAGCCAGGGCCCGGCCGCGCCGCTGCCGCGGTTCAAGGCGTGGCTGGAGGACGACTTCCTGTCGAACACCGTGTGGGAGGGCGCCTGCCGGGTGGGCCGCCGCATCCCCGCGGCGATCCCCTCGATCGCGCAGGTCGCCGGGCGCGCCTGGTCGGAGCGGACGTACACCGACACCGCGTACAAGGTGTTCACCAGCCCGCGGCGGGTGCGCTTCACCGAGATGGAGTACGCCGTGCCGCGCGAGGCCGGCACCGCCGTGCTGCGGGAGCTGAAGGCCCTCGTGGAGCGGTCCGACTGGCGGATCAGCTTCCCCGTGGAGGTGCGGGTGGCCCCGGCCGACGACCTGTGGATGTCCACCGCGAACGGCCGGGACAGCGTCTACATCGCCGTCCACCTCTACCGGGGCACGACGGACCCCGGCTACTTCACCGAGGTCGAGCGGCTCATGACGGCGTACCGGGGCCGCCCGCACTGGGGGAAGCTGCACACCCGCGACGCCGCGTACCTGGCGGACGTCTACCCGCACTTCGGCGACTTCACCGCGCTGCGCGACAAGGTCGACCCGGACCGGGTCTTCGCCAACGACCACCTGCGCCGGGTGCTGGGGGCCTGAACCCGCGTCAGCCCGCCGCCGGGGCACCCGAAATGAGGACAATTCAACCCATTGGGTACACAACGGGACACGAGGGGGGCGTTCCGGTGCCGGGCGGTCGATATATGTGAAGATGATCACCGTTCGGCGATCGACCCGCCCGCTCCGGTGCGCCCGCTCTTGAGATTCCGGTGAATCACGGGAGACTTGAGCGGCGAGCCGCCCCGCCGGATGCCACGAATGGAGTACTGTTCGTGGGGCCTGAGCCTTCGGTGATCCTGTTGACTGCCCGTCTGACAGCGGCCCTAGGGCCCGGACGCGACGTCGACCGGCGACGTGGCGAACAGGCAACCGTGCCACAACGGCGTACCGGGTTCGAAGCCCGACACGCCGGGTAACTCTGCAAGGTTGTGGCCAGTCGCAGGCGGGCAGGCCACACTCAGTACGGGAGCAGCGACGCAGGTGACGTCGGCAGGCACCACCCGGGAGGTAACCGTGCCCGAACTGCGCGTCGTGGCCGTCAGCAACGACGGCACACGGCTGGTGCTCAAGGCTGCCGACAGCACGGAGTACACCCTCCCCATCGACGAGCGGCTGCGCGCCGCCGTCCGCGGCGACCGGCCCCGCCTCGGCCAGATCGAGATCGAGGTCGAGAGCCACCTCCGCCCCCGCGACATCCAGGCCCGGATACGAGCCGGTGCCTCCGCGGAGGAGGTCGCACAGGCCGCGGGCATCTCCGTCGACCGCGTCCGGCGCTTCGAGGGCCCCGTGCTCGCCGAGCGCGCCTTCATGGCCGAACGCGCCCGCAAGACCGCGATCCGCCGGCACGGCGAGTCGACCGGCCCCCAGCTGGGCGAGGCCGTCTCCGAACGCCTGACCCTGCGCGCCGCCGAGAAGGACACCGAGCAGTGGGACTCCTGGCGCCGCGACGACGGCACCTGGGAGATCGTGCTCGTCTACCGCGCCGACGGCGAGCACCGCCGGGCGTGCTGGACGTACGACCCGCCGCGCCGCCTGGTCCAGCCGACCGACGACGAGGCCCGCGCACTGATCGGCGAGAGCGTCGAACGCGACGAGGACTCGGTCTTCCCGTTCATCCCGCGGATCGCCCGGCTCCCCCAGGACCGGCCGGCCCGCCCGATGATCGAGCGGCCCTCGGCCGACCGGATCATGTCGTCGCGGGAGGTCCGCGAGGCGCGCGAGGCCACGGCCGAGAACCGCGACTCGCTCACCAGCCTGCTCGACGTGGTGCCCGCCTACCGCGGCGACCTGGCCATCGGCCCGGCGCCCGAGCCGGTCGTCGCCGAGGAACCCGAGGTGGCCGAGGAACCGGCCGCCCCGGCCGCCCCCGCCGCCCAGGTCGGCGCCGGATCGGCGTACGCGGACATCCTGATGCCCCGCGCGGTCGCCCCGCACCGCGACCGGCTCGTCGGCACCACCGACCGGCAGGCCGAGGCCGACGGCGTCCGCCCCGGCCGCCGCGCGACCGTGCCCAGCTGGGACGAGATCGTCTTCGGCAGCCGCCGCAAGAAGCAGGAGTAGGCAGCACCGCCCGTGCGGGGGGGGGGCCCCCCCCCCCGGGGGCGCCCCCCCCCCCCCCGCGGGGCCCCCCGCCCCCCCCCGCCGCCGCCCCCCGC
>NZ_BPRL01000034.1:0-124880 GCF_045862635.1 Kitasatospora sp. NE20-6 | reverse complement strand
TCGTCTGGGGCGCCCCCCGCAATACGCGGCGGGGGGCCCCCCCCCCGGGGGGGGGGGCGCCCCCCCGCCGGGGGGCCCCCCCTCCGCACGTACCGGGCCCGGCCCGTCAGCCGGGAAGCTCCCCGGTGGCCGCCGGACGCGACGCGTCACCCGACCACTCGCTCCACGACCCCGGATACAGCGCCACGCCGCCGATCCCCGCCACCTCCAGCGCCAGCAGCTCGTGCGCGGCCGTCACCCCGGAACCGCAGTACACCGCCGTCTCCCGGCCACCGCCCGCGCCGAGCGCGGCGAACCGGTCGGCCAGCTCCCCCGCACTGCGGAACCGGCCGTCCGGACCGACGTTGTCGCCGGTCGGCGCCGACACCGCCCCCGGGATGTGCCCGGCCCGCGGATCGACCGGCTCCACCTCGCCGCGGTACCGCTCGCCCGCCCGGGCGTCCAGCAGCAGCCCCGTCCGCGCCAGCTCCGCCGCACCGTCGGCGTCCACCGTCCGCACCTGCCCCGGCACCGGCTTGAAGTCGCCCTCGGCGTGCGCCGCCGGCTCGACCGAATCGGCCAGCCCGGCCGCCCGCCACGCGGCCAGCCCCCCGTCCAGCACCCGGACGTCACCGTGCCCCGCCCAGCGCAGCAGCCACCAGGCCCGGGCCGCCGACATCGCCGGCCCCGCGTCGTACACCACCACCGGACGGTCCGCCGTCACACCGGCCCGGCGCAGGGCCGCACCGAACACCTCCGGGTCGGGCAGCGGATGGCGGCCCGCCGCGCCCGGCGCCGCGGCCAGCTCGGCGTCGAGGTCGATGTAATGGGCACCCGGCAGGTGCCCGGCGGCGTACTCCCCCGCACCGGGCGGACCGCCCAGCTGCCAGCGGACGTCGAGCAGGACGGGCGGTCGCGGGCCGGCGAGCGCGGCGGCGAGCCCGTCGACGGAGATCAGGGGTGAGAGGGCACCGGAAGACGTCATGCCCGCCATTCTTGCGCCTGCCACCGCTCCGGTCAGCGGATTGCCCGCCCCGGCCCGATCAGGCCGACTGGTCGCCGAACGGCAGCACGTCCGGGGAGAGCACCGACGCGCGGGCCGTCGCCGCCGTCAGCCGCCGCCGGTGGTGGCGCCGGCACAGCACCTCGTACCCGATCTGGTCCTCCGAGACGGCGACGTCGCCGACGACGACCTGCGCCCCCTCGACGACCATCACCCCGCCCACCGTCCGCGCGTTGTGCGTGGCCCGCGCCCCGCACCAGCACAACGCCTCCACCTGCAGCACCTCCACCCGGTCGGCCAGCTCGATCAGGCGCTGCGAACCGGGGAACAGCCGGGTGCGGAAGTCCGTCGTGATGCCGAACGTGTAGACGTCGATCCCGAGTTCGTCGACGACCCGGGCCAGCTGGTCGATCTGCCCGGCGGAGAAGAACTGGGCCTCGTCGCAGATCAGGTAGTCGGCCTTGCCGCCCGCCGACAGCAGGTGCACCACGTGCGCCTGGAAGTCGAAGTCGTCGGCGACCTCCACCGCGTCGGCCCGCAGACCGAGCCGGCTGGAGATCGTCGCCGTACCGGCACGGTCGTGGCGGGTGAAGATGATGCCCTGCCGACCGCGCGCCGCGTGGTTGTGGTCCATCTGGAGCGCCAGCGTCGACTTGCCGCAGTCCATCGTGCCCGAGAAGAAGACCAGTTCAGCCATGGGTGGGACGAGGACCTTTCGGACGGACGGTCGGGGCGGGTTCGGTGCCGGAACGGATCAGGTACGGACGTCGAGCAGCGGCACGAGCTGCTCGACCGCGGTCATCGAGCCGTGCAGCCCGATCATCGAGGACTCACCGGGCTCGGAACGCGAGGCCGTCACCGCGATGTCGTCACGGGCCGCCGCCACCACGTCGCCGATCCGGTCGTAGACCCGGTCGTCGACCACGGGGCCGAACCAGCCCGCCGCGACGGCCTGGTCACGGGTGGCCACCCACATGCGGTCGCCGAGCACCTCGCTCCACACCGTGAACACGTCGGCCGCGGCACCCGGCACCGCGTACACGTGCCGGGCCCGGCCCTCGCCGCCGAGCAGCGCGACACCGGCCGACAGCTCCCAGTCCTCGTCGAAGTCCACCCGGTCCTCCGGCGCGATGTCGATCATGCCGTGGTCGGCCGTGACGTACAGCGCCGACCGCGGCGGCAACTGCTCCGCGAGCCGCTTCACCAGCCGGTCCACCGTGTTCAACGTCATCCGCCACTCGTCCGAGTCGACCCCGAACCGGTGCCCCGCACCGTCGAGCTCGCTCACGTACGTGTAGACCAGCGCCCGGTCGTGCTCACCCAGCCAGCGGGCCGCCAGATCCATCCGCTCCTCACCCGTCGTCCGGCCGAGGAACGTACCGCCCGACAGCGCCACCTGCGTCAGCGGCGTCTGCGCGAACAGCGGCGACGACACCTGCGCCGTCGCCACGCCCGCCGCGTCCACCCGCTCGAACACCGTCGGGTACGGCTGCCACTCGCGCGGCGGCACCGGCGGCTGCCAGCGCAACTGGTTCATCAGCTGCGCCCGGCCGGGGATCCGCACCGTGTACCCGGCCAGCCCGTGCACACCGGGCGTGAGACCGGTGCCCACCGACGCCAGCGAGGTCGCCGTCGTCGACGGGAAACCCGCCGTGATCGGACGCGCGCCCGCCGTCAGCGACGTCAGGAACGGCGCGTACTCCGGGTGCCGGCGGATCAGCTCCCAGCCCATGCCGTCGACCAGGAAGACACAGACCCGGTCCGCCGGCTCCAGCAGCAGCCCGCTCTCGAAACCGGGCACGCCGAGGCCCGCCGCCACCGCGGGCAGCAGATCGGCCAGGGATCCGCAGCCGTAGGCCGGGACCGGGGCGTCGGAAGGGTCGAGGATCTCGAAGGCGTCGTAACCCAGCATGCGGCGCGGCGGCCCTCAGACCCCGGCCGAGGTGGTCGCCTCGGACAGCGCGCGCGCGAACACCAGCGCCTGCGCGACCGTCTCCGGCCCGTCACCCGCCTCGCTGACCCGCAGCGACAGGTCGTCCGCGGTCGCCGAACCCGTGTAGCCGTGATCGGCGTCGCAGTTCGGGTCCGAACAGCCCGCCGGCTCCAGATCGAGACGCTGCACCGCACCCCAGCCGATCGTCAGCACGACCTCGCGCGGCAGCGTGCCCGGCGTGTACGTCTCCGGGTTCGCCACCATGCGGCTCAGCACCACCGAGGTGATCCGGTCGAGCCGCACGCTCTCCGTCGACGTCGTCGCGTACGGCACCGGCGTCGCCGCGTCGCCGTTCTGCTCGTCGGTGTGGCTGACCACGAACCGCGAGGCGGTCAGCACCAGCACGGTCACGTGCCGGCGGACCTCGTTCGCGTCGAAGGTCGTCTCCTGGTGCACCAGGTAGGAGGTGATCGGCTCGGGGCCCACCGCGGCTTCCACGGCCTCGGACACCAGGGCCGGGTAGTAGCCGCTGCGCTCGATCGCGGAACGCAGGTCCTGCGTGGTGGTGGTACCGGTCTTGGCCATGTCTCCATCCTGGCATGTCCCGCCGACGAAGCGGGCGGCACTGCGCCGAGCTTCCGGAGGCCCCGTCGAGCGGGCGTGTGGCGCGCCGCCGTCCGGCGCAGCCAAGCAAGGTTACAGGCTGCTCATGGCCCGCGGTCCCAGGTCGGTGCGCACCGGCAGCGGCGCGATCCGCACGGTGGCCCCGAGCACCGCGAGCCCGTGCGGTGCCACCACCACCGGTTCGAGGTCGACCGAGGCCACCTCCGGCAGGTCGTCGACCAGGCGCGACACCCGCAGCAGCACGTCCTCCAGGGCATCCGTGTCGACCGGGTCGGCACCGCGCCAGCCGAACAGCAGCGGAGCCGCCCGCACCTCCCGGATCAGCGCGGCGACGTCCTGGTCGGTCGCCGGGACCAGCCGGTGCGCGAGGTCGCCGAGCAGCTCCGCCGGGGCCCCCGCCAGGCCGAAACTGAGGATCGTGCCGACCGCCGGGTCGACGCTCGCCGCGATCACGGTGTCGACGCCACGCGGGGCCAGCTGCTGCACGACCAGCCGGGCCCCGGCCGCACCGCCGAGCAGGGCGTCAAGCTCGCGGTGGGCACGGCGCAGCCCCTCCTCGCCGGTCAGGTCCAGCCGCACGCTGCCCAGGTCGGGCCGGTGCCGGAGGTGGTCGGCGGTCGCCTTGAGCGCGACCGGGTAGCCCAGCGCGGCCGCCGCCCGCACCGCGCCCTCCTCGTCCGGGGCGGGCAGGACCGGCCGCACCTCGATGCCGTAGCAGCCGAGCAGCGTCGCGGCGTCCGCCTCGGGCAGGGTGATCCGGGCACCCCCGGGCTGGGTACGGGCCGCGACCGCCTGACGGGTGTTCAGCGCGGCCTCGACCAGGGCCCGGGCCCGGCTCTCCGACACGCCCTCCAGCTCCGGCACCCGCGCCGTCCGCTCCGCCTCCGCGCTGCTGCGGCGCCAGTCCGCGTAGCGCACGGCGTTGGCGAGGGCGTGCACCGCGCGCTCCGGCGCCGGGTACGCCGGGATCCGGCCGGCGCGGAGCCGGTCCGCGAGATCCGTGAGCGCGAGGTGCGTCAGGAGCAGCGGCTTCCCGACCTCGCGGGCACGCGCCCCGGCGTCCAGCAGGGCCGCGGCGACGTCCGCGTCGTCCTCGGCGAGGTCCGGGTCGGGCAGCGCCGCACCGTGGCTGCCGATCGGCGGGATGGCCACCGCGATCACCGCGTCGACGGACGGGTCGAGCAGCGCGACGTCCAGCGCGATCCGGAAGTTCTCCCCGGTCGCCGCGGTCGTCAGGTCGACGGGCGTCCGCGGACGGAGCCCGCTGCCCAGACAGGCGTCGTGCGTGAGCAGCCCCAGCGAGTCGGAGTTGCCCACCACCGCGACCCGGTCACCGGCCGGCAGCGGCTGCCCGGCCAGCAGCTCGCCGGTGTCGAAGAGATCGGTGATGGTCTCCACCCGCACCACCCCCGCCTGCTGGAACAGCGCGTCGACGGTCGCGTCCCGCAGCCGGCTGGAGGCCGGCTGGACGGCGTGCCCCGGCGGCAGGCTCCCCGTGTGCCGGGCGCCCTTCACCACGACGATCGGCTTCGCCGCGGCCAGGCGCCGGGCGATCCGGGTGAACTTGCGGGGATTGCCGAACGACTCCAGGTACAGCAGGACGACCTCGGTCGCGTCGTCCTCCTCCCAGTACTGCAGCAGGTCGTTGCCGGAGACGTCCCCCCGGTTGCCCACCGAGGCGAACGACGACACCCCGAGCCCCCGGCGCCGCGCGGCCTCCAGCAGGGCCACCCCGATCGCACCCGACTGGCAGAACACGCCGAACGGGCCGCGGTCCGGCAGCACCGGCGCCAGCGAGGCGTTCAGCGGCTGCTCCGGATCGGTGCCGATCAGCCCGAACGCGTTCGGGCCGATCACCCGCATCCCCGCCGCCCGGGCCTGCCGCACCAGCGCCCGCTGCCGGTCCCGGCCGTCCGGCCCGGTCTCCGCGTACCCGGCGGTCAGCACCACCAGACCCTGCACCCCGTGCGCACCGCAGTCCGCGACCACCGACGGCACCGCGGACTCCGGCACCGCGATCAGCGCGAGATCGACCGGCCCCGGGATGTCCAGCAGCGAACCGTGCGTCGGCACCCCGTCGAGCACCGTGCCCGCCGGAGCACCCCGGTTCACCGCGTACACCGGGCCCCGGAACCCCGCGAGGCTGCGCAGCAGACTGCGGCCCACCGACTGCGGGTTGCGCGAGACACCGACCACCGCGACCGACCGCGGCGTCAGCAGCCGCTGCACCGAGCGCGCCTCGGCACGGTGCTCGCGGGCCCGCATCACCGCCAGCGAGGCCGCGGTCGGCTCCAGGTCGAACTCCAGGTGCACGACACCGTCGGCGAAGCTGCGCCGCTGGGTGTAGCCGGCATCGGTAAAGACCTTCACCATCTTGCGGTTCTCCGGCAGCACCTCCGCCGTGAACCTGCGGATGCCGCGCTCCTGGGCGACCGCCGCGATGTGCTCCAGCAGGGCGGAGGCCACGCCGCGGCCCTGGTGGGCGTCCTGGACGAGGAAGGCCACCTCGGCGTCGGTGCCGGTCTCCGAGGGCCGCCCGTCGGCGTCGATCCGGTCGTAGCGGACGGTGGCGATGAAGTGGTCGCGGACGACGACGGCCAGGCCGACCCGGTTCACGTAGTCGTGGTGGGTGAAGCGCCGGACGTCCCGGTCGGACAGCCGCGGGTACGGGGCGAAGAAGCGGAAGTACTTCGACTGGTCGGAGACCTGGCCGTAGAACGCGACGAGCCGGTCGGCGTCGGCGGGGGTGATCGGCCGGATCCGGGCCGTGCCGCCGTCGCGCAGCACGACGTCGGCCTCCCAGTGCTGGGGGTAGCCGTGCGCGCCGGCCTCGTCGGTGCGCGGTAGCGCCGCGGAGTCGTCCACAGTCGCCAGGTTATCCGGGACGGCGGGCGGCGAGCCGCATGGCAGGCACCCCGGGGACGGGCGAGGGTGAAGAGGTCGCGGGCGCACCGCCTGCGCGGACGCCTCGCGGAGGGGCGCGGCGCCGTGCGGTGGAGGGGCCGCGGCGCCGTGCGGCGGACCGGCCACGTCGTGCGACACTGGTCTAGACAACTTGCACCACCCAGCACCACCGAAAGGCACGTCCCATGGCAGAGCGCCGCGTCACCGTCGGTTGGGCCGAAGGCCTGCACGCCCGTCCCGCCTCGATCTTCGTCCGCGCCGTAACCTCCACGGGCGTGCCCGTCACCATCGCCAAGGACGGCGGCACCCCCGTCAACGCCGGCTCCATGCTCGGCCTGCTCGCCCTCGGCGCAGCCGGCGGCGACACCGTCGTCCTCGCCTCCGAGGCCGACGGCGCCGACGAGGCCCTCGACCGCCTCGCCCGGCTCGTCCAGGACGGCCTCGACGCACTGCCCGAGGCCTGAGAAGCCCCACAGGCACGGCAGGTCCGGCAGGTCCGGCAGGTCCGGCAGGTCCGGCAGGTCCGGCAGGCGAGCTGAACGGCCCGAAGGGGTGCACCGCGGTGGGCGGTGCACCCCTTCGGCATGATCCGGCCCGTGGCCGACGGGAGCACGGGCCACGGGGACGCGGACGGAGGGAGTGCGGGCGGCAGGGGTACGGGCGGCAGGGGCGCGGGCGCCCGTCAGAACACCGACCAGCCGGTCGCCGTCGTCAGGGCGTCCAGCGCCGCCACGCCCAGCACCGAGTTGCCCGCGGCGTCCAGGCCAGGGCTCCACACGCACACCGCGCCGCGGCCCGGCAGCACCGCCAGCACCCCGCCACCGACCCCGCTCTTGCCGGGCAGCCCGACGCGGTACGCGAACTCGCCCGCCGCGTCGTACGTGCCGCAGGTCAGCAGCACCGCGTTGATCCGCTTCGCCTCGCTGCGGCTCAGCAGCCGCGAGCCGTCCGTCCGCAGGCCGTGCCGGGCCAGGAACAGGCCCGCCAGCGCGAGATCACGGCAGCTCGCCGAGATCGCGCAGTGCGCGTAGTAGTGCGCGAGCACGCTGTCGACCGGGTTGCGCAGGTTGCCGTAACTCGCCATGAAATGCGCCATCGCCGCGTTCCGGTGCCCGTGGCGGGCCTCCGAGGCCGCCACCGCGTCGTCCGTCACGACCGCGTCGTTGCCCGACTCGCGGCGCAGGAACTCCCGTACCGCGCCGACCGCGTCGCCCGTCAGCTCCAGCAGCCGGTCCGTCACCACCAGCGCACCCGCGTTGATGAACGGGTTGCGCGGGATTCCGTGCTCCGACTCCAGCTGCACCAGCGAGTTGAACGGATTGCCGGACGGCTCCCGCCCGACGCCCCGCCACAGTCCCTCCCCGCCCTCGGCGAGCGCCAGCGCCAGGGTGAAGAGCTTCGACACCGACTGGACGGAGAAGGCCTGCTGCCACGCCCCCGCACCGAACACCTCGCCGTCGACCGTGGCGATCGCCATCCCGAACGCCTCGGGGTCGGCCGCGGCCAGCGCCGGGATGTAGTCGGCCGGCTTCCCCCGGGCCGGCTCCCGTCGGGCGGTCTCCATCGCGTCCTGCAGCAGCACCTGGTAATCCACGCGGGCCATTGTGACCGGTCGGCGGCCGGCGGGTCCGCCCTGTCCAGGCCCGGCAACGGGGAAACGGACATTTCGACTTGAGGACATCCACACCATCGGATGATCCGCCGACGAACCGCCCGCGCCGGGACGAATTCCGCCGCAGAGTGGCGGCATGAACGGCTTCGACCTCGAAAACCCCGACCACGCCTACATGTTCGGCTTCCTGCAGGCCGACGGACACCTGTCACGGGACACCCGGAACCGGGGGCGGGTCACTGTCGAGCTCTCCGCCGGGGACGCACCCCTCCTGGAGGCATTCCAGCGGCTCTGCCCCTGCCGGAGCACCCTTCGCTACCGCACCCGCGCCACCAACTTCTCCCCGCAGCACAGCGCCGTGGTCTGGTCCGCCTACACGCTGGAGTTCCGCCGGACCCTGGAGGAACTGGGCATGCCGGCAGGGCGGAAGTCCGCCGTCGTCGCGCCGCCACGACGCCCGCATGCCGAGCGCGACTATCTCAGAGGCCTCGTCGACGCCGACGGCTCACTCGGACGCGCGGCGCAGGATCTCCCGTTCGTGGCCTTCACCACGGCGAGCGAAGCACTGGTGGGGTTCTTCCTCGCCTACACGCAGCGCCTGACCGGTGGGGCGGGCAGGACCGTGAACCGCAACCGGCGTGACGGGGTGTTCAACGCCATGTTCACCAACGAGGACGCGGTAGCCCTGGCCGGCGACCTCTACTACCCCGGCTGCCTGGCCCTCCCCCGCAAGGCGCACACCTCCGAGCGGGTGGTGAGCTGGATCCGTCCGGCCGGGATGAGGAAGGTCACCAGGCGGTCGTGGACCGCCGCCGAGGACGGTCTGCTGCTCACCGCCGTGAGCGCTGCGGCGGCAGCCGCCGACCTGGGCCGCACGGTCAGGAGTTGCACCATGCGCCGGCGGCGGCTGCTCGGGCGCGCAGAGGCCGGGGCACGCCGACTGCGCGCCCCGGCCTGAGGTCAGCCCTTCACGCAGACGACCTGCTTGAGGTGGGCGACCACCTCGACGAGGTCCTTCTGCTGGTCCATCACCTTCTCGATCGACTTGTACGCGCCCGGGATCTCGTCGACCACACCGGCGTCCTTGCGGCACTCCACGCCTGCCGTCTGCTCGACGAGGTCGCGCGTGGTGAACCGCTTCTTCGCCGCGGTGCGGCTCATCTTCCGGCCGGCGCCGTGCGAGGCCGAGTTGAACGCGGCGTCATTGCCGAGGCCGCGGACGATGTACGAACCGGTGCCCATCGAACCCGGGATGATGCCGTAGTCGCCCGAACCGGCCCGGATCGCCCCCTTGCGGGTGACGAGCAGGTCGACGCCGTCGTACCGCTCCTCCGCCACGTAGTTGTGGTGGCAGCTGATCATCTGCTCGAACGCGACCTTCGCCTTCGGGAACTCCCGGCGGACGACGTCCTGGAACAGCGCCATCATCATCGCGCGGTTGTGCTTGGCGTACTCCTGCGCCCAGAACAGGTCCTGACGGTAGGCGTTCATCTGCGGCGTGTCCGCGATGAACACCGCGAGGTCGCGGTCGATCAGTCCCTGGTTGTGCGGCAGCGAGCGGGCCACGCCCATGTGGTGCTCGGCGAGTTCCTTGCCGATGTTGCGCGAACCGGAGTGCAGCATCAGCCAGACCGCACCGGTGCTGTCGACGCACACCTCCACGAAGTGATTTCCGGATCCCAGCGTGCCCATCTGCTGCGCCGCCCGCTCGCGCCGCCACCGGACCTCGGACGCGATGCCGTCGAAGCGGTCCCAGAAGTCGTCCCAGCGTGCGGTGGCGAAGCCGTGCAGCTTGCCCGGGTCGACCGGGTCGCTGTGCATGCCGCGGCCGACCGGGATGACCTGCTCGATCTTCGAGCGCAGCCGGGAGAGGTCGTCCGGCAGGTCCTTCGCGGTGAGCGAGGTCTTGACGGCGGTCATGCCGCAGCCGATGTCCACGCCGACCGCGGCCGGGCAGACGGCGCCGTTCATGGCGATGACGGAACCGACGGTGGCGCCCTTGCCCAGGTGCACGTCGGGCATGACGGCGAGGCCGTGCAGCCACGGCAGGGTGCTGATGTTGCGCAGCTGCTGCATGGCCTGACCCTCGACGGTGGCGGGGTCGGTCCACATCCGGATCGGGACGCGGACGCCGGGTACCTCGGTGTATGTCATGGTGGTTCGACCTCCACGGGTCGGCTGGTTCCAGCGTAGGTGTGATGCCGCGCGAAGGGGCCCGGTGCGGCTCGGGGAAGTCCTGGTGGGGCGGGAGGGACCGCTCAGGCGGTCGGACAGGCGGAGGACGGTCGCGAGGACGGCCTCGGGGAGCGCCGGTACAAGGGCTCGACCCGCATGGTGACCGCCTCCTTCCGCTCTGTTGCCCGGGTGTGGCAAGCGTGTGTCCGCCGGTGCCGGAAGACATCTAGCCATGCGCGGGCAGGCCGCCGCAACGGAGTTTCGGGCGTCTCCCCGGGGCGGTGCGCCGGGCGGGAAGCCTGCCCGGCACCGCCCGTCCGGCAGGTGGCGCAGGCCGTCGTCGGAGTGGTTCAGCCCGGGCCGGCGCCGGGACGGCCGCGGGCCCGGCCGAGCGGGTGCTCGGCCGGGCCCGGGTGGTACTGGCGCCTGGTGGTGCCGGTGCCTGGTGGTGCGGTGCCGGTGCCGGGTGGTGCCGGCGCCGGGTGCCGTCAGTTGGAGACGACGGTGACCTCGCCGATGCCGAGGTCACGGACGTCGTCGGCGATGACGGAGGCGTCGCCGACGAGCACCGTGACGAGGCGGTCCGGCGGGAAGGCGCCGACCACGGCCTCGGTGGCGGCCTCGGCGCCGAGGGCGGCGAGCCGGCGGTAGAACTCGGCCTGGAAGTCGTCGGGCAGGTACTGCTCGACCTGGTCGGCGAGGGTGCCCGCGACGGACCCGGCCGTCTCGTACTTGAGCGGGGCGACCCCGACGAGGAACTGGACGGCCTCGTCGCGCTCGGAGTCGGTGAGGCCCTCGGCGGCGAGGGTCCGCAGGATCGTCCAGGTGTCGGCGAGGGCCGGGGCGGTGGACGGGGTGTCGACGGAGCCGCTGATGGCGAGCAGCGCGCGGCCGGAGCCGTCGGCGGCGGAGCGCAGCGGCTGGGCGAACGCGCGGACGCCGTACGTGTAGCCCTTCTCCTCGCGCAGGACGCGGTCGAGGCGGGAGGTGAGGGTGCCGCCGAGGCAGTAGGTGCCGAGGATCTGGGCGGCCCAGGAGGGGTCGTGGCGGTCCGGGCCGATGCGGCCGACGAGGAGCTGGGTCTGGACGGAGCCGGGGCGGTCGACGATGATCACGCGGCCCTTGTCGTCCGCGGTGACGGGTGCGTGGACGGCGGGCGGCGCGGTGTCGGCGGTCCAGCGGCCGAGGGTGCCTTCGAGGAGTGCGGCGAGGTCGTGGCCGGTGAGGTCGCCGACGACGACGGCGGTGGTGGTGGCCGGCCGGATGTGGGCCTGGTAGAAGGCCTGGACGGCGGCCCGGTCGATGGTGCGGACGGTCTCGGCGGTGCCGCTGCGGGGGCGGGAGAGCCGGTCGGCGCCGTCGAAGAGGGCGGCGTAGAGGGCCTTGGCGGCGCGGCGGGCCGGGTTGGCGAGTTCGTGGGTGATCTCGTCGAGGCGGTTGGCGACCAGGCGTTCGATCTCGTCCTCGGGGAGGGCGGGTGCGCGCAGGGCGTCGGCGAGGAGGGTGAGTCCGCGTTCGAGGCGGGAGGCGGGGACCTCCAGGGAGACGCGGATGGCGGGGTGGTCGGCGTGGGCGTCGAGGGTGGCGCCGGCGCGTTCGAGTTCGCCGGCGAACTCCTCGGCGGTGAGGGTGTCGGTGCCCTCGTTGAAGGCGCGGGCGAGGATGTTGGCGACGCCGTCGAGCCCGGCGGGTTCGGCGGCGAGGGGGGCGTCGAGCACGAGGTCGACGGCGACGAGCTGCTGGCCGGGCCGGTGGCAGTGCAGCACGGTGATGCCGTTGGCGAGGGTGAGCCGCTCGGGGGCGGGGAACGCCCACGGGGCGGGGGTGCCGGCGGTCGGCCGGGGGTGGAAGGTCATGGCGGATTCGGTGGTCATGCGGCCGTCTCCTGCTCGGTCTGGTCGTCCTCGGTGTCGGCGTCGGGTGCCGGGGTGGTGAGCTCGTACACGAGCACGGCGCGGTTGTCGGGGCGCAGGCGGGCTGCGGCGACGGCGCGGACCTCTTCGGCGGTGACGTCGAGGACCTTGGGCAGGGCGGTGTTGAGGAGCGCCGGGTCGCCGAAGAGCACGGCGTAGCGGCAGAGTTCGTCGGCGCGGCCGGCGACGGTGGTGAGCCGGTCGAGCCATTCGCGTTCGATCTGGGCCTGGGCGCGTTCGAGTTCTTCGGGCGTGGGGCCTTCGGCGGCGAAGCGGGCGAGTTCCTCGTCGACGGCGGTGTCGATGCTGTCGATGCCGGCTTCGCCGGAGGTCTTCACGTCGAGCCAGCCGAGGGAGGGGGCGCCGGCGAGGCGCAGCAGGCCGAAGCCGGCGGTGACGGCGGTGCGGTCGCGGCGGACCAGCCGGTTGTAGAGGCGGCTGGATTCGCCGGAGCCGAGGATGGTGAGGGCGAGGTCGGCCGCGTCGGCCTCGCGGGTGCCGTCGTGCGGGAGGCGGTAGGCGGCCATGAGGGCGCGGGAGGGGACGTCCTCCTCGACGGTCTCGCGGATCTCGCGGCCGACGGTGTCGGGGAGGGTGCCGTCGCGCGGGGGCTGCTTGCCGTCGTGGGCGGGGATGGTGCCGAAGTACTTCTCGACCCAGGCGATGGTCTGCTCGGGGTCGAGGTCGCCGACGATGGCGAGCACCGCGTTGTTGGGCGCGTAGTAGGTGCGGAAGAAGGCGCGGGCGTCTTCGAGGGTGGCGGCGTCGAGGTCGGCCATCGAGCCGATGGGCGTGTGGTGGTAGGGGTGCCCGTCGGGGAAGGAGAGGGCGGTGAGCTTCTCGAACGCGGTGCCGTAGGGCACGTTGTCGTAGCGCTGGCGGCGTTCGTTCTTGACGACGTCGCGCTGGTTCTCCATGGACGCGTCGTCGAGTGCGGTGAGCAGCGAGCCCATGCGGTCGGCCTCCAGCCAGAGCGCGAGCTCCAACTGGTGGGCGGGCATGGTCTCGAAGTAGTTGGTGCGCTCGAAGCTGGTGGTGCCGTTGAGGGAGCCGCCGGCGCCTTGGACGAGCTCGAAGTGCCCGTTGTTGGAGACGTTGGCGGATCCCTGGAACATCAGGTGCTCGAAGAGGTGGGCCAGACCGGTGCGGCCCTTGACCTCGTGGCGCGAGCCGACGTCGTACCAGAGGCAGACGGCGGTGACCGGGGTGAGGTGGTCCTCGGAGAGCACCACGCGCAGGCCGTTGGCCAGGCGGTGTTCGGTGATGGCGAGGCCTCGGTCGGAGGCGGGGGCCGGGTTGGCCATGCGCTGTGGGTCCTTCCCTGGTCGACTGCAGGTCGGGGGCGGTGTGCGTTCCCCATTGTGGTGCAACGCGTGGGAGGCCGGGATGTGTCCGCGCGTGGTGGGCGTTCGCCGCTGGCGGAAGTGGCGGCGGACGTGGTGGTGGAAGCGGCGGTGGAGGCCGTGGTGGGGGCGGCGGCGGGCGGTACGGGGTTCCGGGAGGCAGGTGCGGGGTTCCGACTGGGCGGTAGGGGGGCGGGGGTGGGCGGCATTGTGGGTGGGAGGGTCCACAATGGGGGGCGCCGTGCCCCCGTAAGGTTCGACGCAGTTGTCACCGGTTCGACTGTCACGGCGTCGATGCCGCCCGTCAGCCGCACACCCGATACGCAAGGAGCCCCGCCGCGATGGCCCGCCGCAGTTCGCCCACTCCGCCGCCCGGTGATTTCGAGGAGCGCATCCTCGATGTCGATGTGGTGGACGAGATGCAGGGTTCGTTCCTCGAGTACGCGTATTCGGTCATCTACTCCCGTGCGCTGCCGGACGCGCGGGACGGCCTGAAGCCGGTGCACCGCCGGATCCTCTACCAGGCCAACGAGATGGGCCTGCGCCCGGAGCGCGGGCACGTGAAGTGTGCGCGCCTGGTCGGTGAGGTGATGGGCCGGCTGCACCCGCACGGGGACGCGTCGATCTACGACTCCGTGGTCCGCATGGCGCAGCCGTTCTCGATGCGGCTTCCGCTGATCGACGGCCACGGGAACTTCGGTTCGCTGGGCAACGACGACCCGCCGGCGGCGATGCGGTACACGGAGTCGCGGCTGACGGCGGCGTCGATGTCGATGGTGGAGTCGATCCACGAGGACACCGTCGACTTCGGTCCGAACTACGACGGCAGTGAGCAGGAGCCGACGGTCCTGCCGTCGGCGTTCCCGAACCTGCTGGTCAACGGCGCGGCGGGGATCGCCGTCGGCATGGCGACGAACATGCCCCCGCACAACCTGACCGAGGTGGTGGCGGCGGCCCGGCACCTGATCAAGCACCCGGGTGCGGACCTCGACACGCTGATGCGTTTCATCCCCGGCCCGGACCTGCCGACGGGCGGCCGGATCGTCGGGCTGTCGGGCATCCGGGACGCGTACGAGAACGGCCGCGGCACGTTCAAGATCCGTGCGGCGACCTCGATCGAGAGCGTGACGGCGCGCCGCAAGGGCATCGTCGTCACCGAGCTGCCGTACAGCGTCGGCCCGGAGAAGGTGATCGCGAAGATCAAGGACCTGGT
This sequence comes from Kitasatospora sp. NE20-6, assembly GCF_045862635.1. Classification (NCBI taxonomy): domain Bacteria; kingdom Bacillati; phylum Actinomycetota; class Actinomycetes; order Kitasatosporales; family Streptomycetaceae; genus Kitasatospora; species Kitasatospora sp. NE20-6. The sequence continues at coordinate 110,181 of NZ_BPRL01000034.1, read as the reverse complement.
CAACGCGAAGAAGCTCCAGGGCATCGCCGACGTCAAGGACCTGACGGACCGTGAGCACGGCCTGCGCCTGGTCATCGAGGTGAAGAACGGCTTCGTGCCGGAGGCGCTGCTGGAGCAGCTGTTCAAGCTGACGCCGCTGGAGGAGACCTTCGGCATCAACAACGTGGCGCTGGTCGACGGGCAGCCGCTGACGCTGGGCCTGAAGGAGCTGCTGGAGGTGTACGTCGACCACCGCTTCGAGGTGGTGCGGCGGCGCAGCGACTTCCGGCGGCGCAAGCGGGAGGAGCGGCTGCACCTGGTCGAGGGCCTGCTGGTGGCGCTGGTCGACATCGACGAGGTCATCGCCCTCATCCGGTCGAGCGACAACGCGGCGCAGGCGAAGGAGCGGCTGGTCGAGCGCTTCTCGCTGTCGGAGATCCAGACGGCGTACATCCTGGACACGCCGTTGCGGCGGCTCACCCGGTTCGACCGGGTGGAGCTGGAGGACGAGCAGCGGAAGCTGAACGCGGAGATCGCCGGGCTGACGGAGATCCTGGAGTCGGACACCCGGCTGCGTTCCGTCGTGTCGGGTGAACTGGCCGCCGTGTCGAAGCAGTTCGGTACGGAGCGGCGGACGGTCCTGCTGGAGGCGGGGGCGGTGCCGACTGCGGCGCTGTCGGTGCCGCTGGAGGTGGCGGACGATCCGTGCCGCGTGCTGCTGTCGTCGACGGGCCTGCTGGCGCGGACGGCGGACGGCGGTCCGGCGGAGGACGAGGACGCGGGGACGCGGCGGGCGAAGCACGACGTGCTGATGTCGGCGGTGCCGGCGACGGCGCGTGCGGACGTGGGCGTGGTGACGTCGGCGGGCCGGGTGCTGCGGCTGCCGGTGATCGACCTTCCGCAGCTGCCGCCGGGTGGCGCGGCGACGATGGCGGGCGGCGCGGCGGTGTCGGAGTTCCTGCGGCTGGAGACCGGGGAGCGGGTGCTGGCGCTGACGACGCTCGACGAGTCGTCGCCCGGCCTGGCGCTGGGCACGCTGCAGGGCGTGGTGAAGCGGGTCGTGCCGGAGTGGCCGGCGAACAAGGACGAGTTCGAGGTGATCGCCCTCCGGGAGGGCGACGAGGTGGTCGGCGCCGTGGAGCTGCGGACGGGCGAGGAGGACCTGGTGTTCATCGCGTCCGACGCCCAGCTGCTGCGGTACCCGGCGGGGCAGGTGCGGCCGCAGGGCCGTCCGGCGGGTGGCATGGCGGGCATCAAGCTGTCGGACGGGGCGCGGGTGCTGTCGTTCACGGCGGTGGATCCGGCGGCGGACGCGGTGGTGCTGTCGGTGGCGACGGCGTCGGGCACGCTGGCGGGCGGTGAGCACACCTCGTGGAAGCTGACGCCGTTCGAGCAGTATCCGCGCAAGGGCCGGGCGACGGGCGGTGTCCGCTGCCAGCGCTTCCTGCGCGGCGAGGACGGTCTGACGTTCGCGTGGGCGGGTACGGTGCCGGCGCTGGCGGCGACGGCGGCGGGTGTGCCGGTGGAGCTGCCGGAGCGTGATCCGCGCCGGGACGGGTCGGGTACGCCGGTGACGGCGAAGATCGCGGTGGTCGGCGGGCGCGCGTAGCCCTGCGGACGGACGGAGGGGGTGCCGGATCCCGGCGCCCCCTCCGTCGTCGTGCGGCGGCAGGCGGCAGGCCGCAGACGGCAGACCGCACGCAGCGACCTGCGGGCACCAATCCGGGGGCGGCCGGGCGCTCGCTGCCAGGTCCGTGCTCGCTGTGAAGGGTAGGCTTCCCTGGGTGAGCACCTGCACGACACTGTCGCGTGAACTGACCGAGCCGCTGGCGGCCACCGCGGCCACCGCGACGACCTGGCTCCTGGTCGAGCAGTCCGGCCCGTGGGGCGCGAAGGCCCTCACGGAGAGCCACCTGGACACGGAGGTCGGGCGGGCGCTGGACGCCGCCTCGGCCGGTACCGGTGTGCGGGTGGCGCTGATCCGGCGCCCGGGGCGGCACGCGGAGGCGGTGGGGGCCCGTCATGACGTGCTCGTCGCGCACACCGTGCCGGGCCGGTCCTGGGTGCGGCGGCTGACGGTCGGGTCACCGGCGGAACTGCTGGCTCTGGACTTCGCCGCACTGGGCGCGGGCGAGCACGGCGGGCTGGGCGCGGCGCACACGGGCGGGCCGGTGGCCCTGGTGTGCACCAACGGCCGCCGGGACCGCTGCTGCGCGCTGCTGGGACGCCCGCTGGCCCTGGAACTGGCCGCGTCCGGGCACAGCGAGGTCTGGGAGGTGACGCACCTGGGCGGCCACCGGTTCTCGCCGACGATGCTGGTGCTGCCGTACGGCTACGCGTACGGGCGGCTGTCGGGGGCGGGCGCCAAGGAGGTGCTGGCGTCGACGGCGTCGGGGCACACGGTGCCGGAGTTCTCCCGGGGCCGTTCGTGCTGGGGGCGGCCGGGGCAGGCCGCGGAGCACGCGGTGCGGCTGGCGTACGGGGAGACGGCCGCCGATGCGCTGACGGTCCGCCAGGAGCTCCGCGGGGCGGACGGCTGGACGGTGGAGGTCGGCCATGCGGACGGGCGCCGCTGGGAGGTGCCGGTCACGGAGGGGACGGCGTCGCCGCCCCGCCCGGAGAGCTGCGGCAAGGCGGCGGGTACGCCGTCCGTGATGATCGCGGGTGCGGTCCGCCCGCTCTGACGGCCCGGCGGCCGGCTGCTCGACGGCCCGCTGCTCGACGGCCCGGCGCCGCCCAGGAGCCGGTGGTCGTCGGGCCCCACAGCCATCGGGCCCCGCAGCCATCAGGCCCAGCGGCCATCGGACCCCGCAGCCATCAGGCCCGGCGGCCATCGGACCCCGCAGCCATCAGGCCCGGCGGCCATAGGGCCCGGCAGGCGCGGCGTCTCCCTCCGACGGCACGACCCACTCTGACGTTCGGTCGCCATGCGGATACACAGGGTGGCTTTTTTGTCGCGAGCATGACATAGTCGCACTCATCCGACCAAGGCTCTGATTCAAAGGAGAACAGCGCCATGATGTCCCGTATCGCAGGCTTGACTTCCATCACAGCAGCGATCCTCGCCATAGCGCCCGTGGGCGACGCCTCTGCCGCGTCGCCCGGAGCGGCCTGCCCGTCGCCGGCCGTCCGGCCGTGCGTCTGGCAGCAACCCAGCGGCACCGGCGTGGTGGGCGCCGCCCGGCTCGACGCGGGCGACCCCTCGCGGCCGGGCCTGCTGACGGTGGAGGTGAGGATCCAACGGGCCTGGGGCCGACCGTGGGAGACGGTCGCCGCCTCCTCGCTGATCGCCACCGGCCCGCTCGCCCTGACGACCCCGGCGGTCCGCACCGACTACCGCACCATGGTGTGCGCCACCGGCGGCCCGGTCGGCCGGCCCGAACTCCACACCACCAGCTGTACGTTCTGACGGCGCGACCACCGGGGCCGGGCCGGGCGGCTAGACGGCTCCGGCCCCGGTGAGCGAGCGGACCTCCATCTCGGCGTACCGGTCCGGGTCCGCCGGCTCCCGCGAGGTGACGGTGCCGATCCAGCCGGCCAGGAATCCCGCCGGCACCGAGACCAGGCCGGGGTTCTCCAGCGGGAACCAGTGGAAGTCGACCCCGGGCATCAGTGCGGTCGGCGAGCCGGACACCACCGGGGAGAAGACCACCAGCAGGAGGGCCGGCAGGAGCCCGCCGTAGACCGCCCAGACCGCCCCGCGGGTGGTGAACCGGCGCCAGAACAGGCTGTACAGCAGGGTCGGCAGGTTCGCCGAGGCCGCCACCGCGAACGCCAGACCGACCAGGAACGCCACGTTCAGCCGCTGCGCGAACAGGCTCAGGACGATCGCCAGCCCACCGATCACCACCGCGGAGACCCGGGCTGCCAGCACCTCCTGGCGCTCCGTCACCTCCGGCCGGCCCTCGCGCCGCCAGGCACGTGCGTACAGGTCGTGCGCGAAGGCGGCGGACGCGGCCAGGGTCAGCCCGGCGACCACGGCGAGGATGGTGGCGAAGGCGATCGCCGAGATCAGCGCGAACAGGAGCACCCCGCGGGTGGTGCCCGTGCCGCCGCCGAGCTCCGCGGCGAGCAGCGGGACGGCGGTGTTGCCCGCCGGGTTGGCACTCCGCACGGCGGACGAGCCGACGAGCGCCGCCGCCCCCAGCCCCAGCACGACCGCCATCAGGTAGAACCCGCCGACCAGGCCGATCGCCCAGATCGTGGAGCGGCGGGCCGCCCGGGCCGTGGGCACAGTGTAGAACCGGCAGACGATGTGCGGCAGACCGGCCGTGCCGAGCACGAGGGCCAGGCCGAGGCTCACGAAGTCCAGCCTGCTGGTCAGGCCCTCGCCGTACTTCAGCCCGGGCTCCAGGTAGGCGCGCCCCGCGCCGCTGCGGTCGGCGGCGGCCTGCATCAGCGCCCCGAGGTCGCCGTGGAAGCGGACCAGGACGAGCACCGTGAGCAGGACCGAACCAGCCACCAGCAGCACGGCCTTGACGATCTGGATCCAGGTGGTGGCGCGCATGCCGCCGACCGTCACGTAGACGATCATCAGGCCGCCGACCGCGACGATCGTCCAGGCCTTGGCCGGCCCGTCCCCCGTCCCGAGGAGCAGGGCGACGAGACTGCCCGCACCGACCATCTGCGCGATCAGGTAGAGCAGCGAGACCGCCACGCCCGCGGTCCCGGCCGCCGCCCGCACCGGGCGGGCGCGCATCCGCAGGGCCGGCACGTCGGCCAGGGTGTAGCGGCCGGCGTTGCGGACCAGCTCGGCCACCAGCATCAGCACGACCAGCCAGGCGACCAGGAAGCCGATGCTGTAGAGCACGCCGTCGTAGCCGTACAGGGCGATCAGGCCGGTCACGCCGAGGAACGACGCGGCCGAGAGGTAGTCGCCGGTGAGGGCGAGACCGTTCTGCAGCGGGCTGAAGTCGCGGCCGCCGGCGTAGAAGTCCTCGGCGGCGCGGCCGCGGCGGCCGGCCCAGAGCGTGATGCCGAGGGTGACGAGCACGATGACGGCGAAGAGCGTGACGGCCAGGCCGTGGTGGGCCTCCGGGGCGGCCCCGGCCGCGAGCACGGTGAGCCCCTTCACCGGAGCTGGTCCTGGGTGTCCCAGCGCAGCTCCAGGGCGGCGCGGTCGCGCCGGGTGCGCGCGTTGCGGGCGTAGAGCCAGGTCAGCAGGAACACCACGGCGAACTGCCCGAGGCCGAGCAGCCAGGCGATGTTCAGGGGCCCGGCCACCCGATGGCGCATCAGACCGGGTGCGGCGGCCAGCGCGAGGACGTACAGCAGGTACCAGCCGAGGAACGCGGCGGTGGCCGGAACCACGAACCCGCGGTAGCCGCGGCGGATCTCCGCGAAGGCCTCGCTCGCCTGCACCGCGCGGTACACCTCGGCCGCGTCCGCCGGGCTCCGCCCGACAACCGGGTCCGCGGACGACGCGGAGGCCCCGGCTGTCGCCGACGTCGGCTCCACCGTGGCAGCAGGGGCAGCAGGGGCGGGCTGCGCGGGTACCCTGGCCGCCCGCGCCGTGGAGCGGCCCGTCGACCGCCCGGCCCACCAGTCGAACCTCTCCTGCAGCACCACGGACACTCCTGGACGGGGACGTGCGCGGGTGCACGCCGACTCGACGGGCCGGAGTCGAGGATTCCGGTCGCGCTGACCCGTCCAGCATGGAACCCGGAACGGCCCGTCCGCCAATCAGCGCAGATACGTTCACTCGAACTGATGACGGAAGGAGCCGTTCGGGTGTCAGCGGATCCTGACCAGGCGTCAAAATCCTTCTCCCACCGGTCCGATCGACCTACCGGCGAGCCCCGGCACCCGTCGGCGGCCGGCCCCGCGACGCCGCCCCGGCACGTACCGACACCGCCTCGGCACGCACCGGCACGCACCGACACCGCCTCGGCACGCACCGGCACGCACCGGGGCCCTCCACCCGCAGGGTGGAGGGCCCCGGGACGGGCGACGCTCAGGCGTCGATGCGCGAACGGTCCAGCGTGGCGGCGGAGTCCACGATGAACTCCTTGCGGGGGGCGACGTCGTTGCCCATCAGCAGGTCGAACGTGCGCTCGGCGGCGTCCAGGTCACCGAGGTTGATCCGGCGCAGGATGCGGTGGCGCGGATCCATCGTGGTCTCGGCCAGCTGGTCGGCGTCCATCTCGCCGAGGCCCTTGTACCGCTGGATCGGCTCCTTCCAGCGCTGCCCCTTCGACTGGAACTCCAGCACCGTGCGGCGGAGCTCCCCGTCCGAGTAGGTGTAGTGGTACTTGTCCTGGCCGCGCTTGGGGTTGGTGAGTTCGAGGCGGTGCAGCGGGGGCACCGCGGCGAACACCCGTCCCTGCTCGACCATCGGACGCATGTAGCGCTGGAAGAGGGTCAGCAGCAGGCAGCGGATGTGCGACCCGTCGACGTCGGCGTCGGCCATGAAGATGACGCGGCCGTAGCGGGCCTGGTCGATGTCGAAGGTGCGTCCGGAGCCGGCTCCTATCACCTGGATGATCGAGGCGCACTCGGCGTTCTTGAGCATGTCGGCCACCGAGGCCTTCTGCACGTTGAGGATCTTGCCGCGGATCGGCAGCAGCGCCTGGAACTCCGAGTTGCGGGCGAGCTTGGCGGTGCCGAGCGCGGAGTCGCCCTCGACGATGAAGAGTTCGCTGCGCTCGACGTCGTCGCTGCGGCAGTCGGCGAGCTTCGCGGGCAGCGACGAGGTCTCCAGCGCCGTCTTCCGGCGCTGCGCCTCCTTGTGCTGGCGCGCGGCGACCCGGGTGCGGGCGGCCGCGACGACCTTCTCCAGGACGGACCTGGCCTGCACCTTCTCGTCCTTCTTCGCGGACGTGAGGAACGCCTTCAGCTCCTTGGCGACGACGCCGGCGACGATCCGGTTGGCCGCGGAGGTGCCGAGCACCTCCTTGGTCTGCCCTTCGAACTGCGGCTCGGCCAGGCGCACCGTGACGACCGCGGTGAGGCCCTCCAGGGCGTCGTCCTTGGTGATGTCGTCCTCGGCGACGCGCAGGAGCTTCGCGCTGCGCAGCACCTCGTTGACGGTCTTGGCGAGCGAGCGCTCGAAGCCCGAGACGTGGGTGCCGCCCTTGGGGGTGGCGATGATGTTGACGAAGGAGCGCAGCGTGGTGTCGTAGCCGGCGCCCCAGCGCAGGGCGATGTCCACGCCGAGGTCACGGGTGACCTCGGTCGGCGTCATGTGCCCGAGCTCGTCGAGGACGGGGACGGTCTCCTTGAAGGTGCCGTCGCCGTGCAGCCGGACGACGTCGCAGATCGGCTTGTCCGGGGCGAGGAAGTCGCAGAACTCGGCGATGCCCCCGTCGAAGCGGAAGGTCTTCTCGTCGACGCCCTCGCTCTCCGCCAGGCGCTCGTCACGGACGATGATGGTGAGGCCGGGCACGAGGAAGGCGGTCTGCCGGGCGCGGGCGTGCAGGCTCTCCAGCGAGAGCTTGGCGTCCTTGAGGAAGATCTGCCGGTCGGCCCAGTAGCGGATGCGGGTGCCGGTGCGGCCGCGCGGCGCCTTGCCCTTCCTGGTCATGCCGCTGCCCGCCTCGAACGGCGCGTCGGGGCTGAGCTCGGTGAAGATGCCGGGGGTGCCCCGGCGGAAGCTGATGGCGTGGGTGTGGCCGCTGCGGTCGACCTCGACGTCCAGGCGGGCGGAGAGCGCGTTGACGACGGAGGCGCCGACACCGTGCAGGCCGCCGGAGGCGGCGTAGGAACCTCCGCCGAACTTGCCGCCGGCGTGCAGCTTGGTCATGACGACCTCGACGCCCGACAGGCCCGTCTTGGGCTCCACGTCGACCGGGATGCCGCGGCCGTTGTCGCGGACCTCGACCGAGCCGTCCTCGCGGAGGAAGACCTCGATCCGGTCGCAGTAGTTGCCGAGGGCCTCGTCGACCGCGTTGTCGATGATCTCCCACAGGCAGTGCATCAGGCCGCGGCTGTCCGTCGACCCGATGTACATCCCGGGGCGCTTGCGGACGGCCTCCAGGCCCTCCAGGACGAGGAGGTGCCGAGCGGTGTAGTTGGAACCGTCGTCTTTCGCCAGCAGGGCGGACGGCACTGATTCGGCACTCATGCGGCGTTGCACTCCTCAATGAAGTTCTCTGACTCGTCTGCTCGGACCGTCCGTTGCCCCCGGCGTGCTCTCACTGGGCGAGACGCGGGGTCGTGACGGCCATCGCAGCCTGTACGCGCTGCGCGAACACGACCATGGCCTCGCCGCCGGACGCCGGGGCGCCATTTCCACCTGCCACCACGGCTCCTGGCGGACCGTGGCACCCGGCTCAGGCGGCGGAGCTGCTGCGATGCAGGCTACCGGTGCTCGGGACGGGGCTTATGCTCCAACCCAGCAGAGGATTATGCTACGCGGACCTCGGACATCGCTTCGATCGGGCGTTCGAGGGCTGTGATCCGTCGCGGGAATCGGTACGCATGAACCACCGGTCCCCGGGGCACCTCCTCATCAACACAGCAGAATCCTCAGAGAAGAAAAGCCACGAGCGGGAACGAAATCGTCCTGGTTGGATGTTGACCCTGGTACGACAGCTCGTCGAGCTAGAGAAGAGGCGACGTGACTACTGTTCTGACCCCTGCGAGCCCGCTCACCGCGGCTGACCGCTGCGACCGTTGCGGAGCCCAGGCCTACCTGCGCATCGTCCTCGCCAGCGGCGGTGAACTTCTGTTCTGCGCCCACCACGGGCGGAAGTTCGAGCCCGAGCTCAAGAAGATTGCCGTGGAGATACAGGACGAGACGGGTCGCCTGACCACGACGCCCGCCACGGCCGAACCCGACGAGCGCTGACCCAGGCCCTCGCCCGACGAGCCGTTCCGGCCCAGGCCGTGAGGCCGGGCAGCAGATCGACAGACCTGCTGTCCGGCCTCTGCCGTACCGGGACGCTCGCCATCCGTGAGGCTGCGGACACGTTCTGACACCACGTCGGACAGTGACCGTCAGAGCACGGAACGCACATCGTCGCTCACGGCGGCGATCCGCGTGTACACCCCGGGGTGGGCCGCCTCCGCGCAGCCCGTCCCCCAGGAGACCAGGCCGGCCAGGCGTCCGCCGACGACCAGCGGGCCGCCGCTGTCGCCCTGGCACGCGTCCCTGCCGCCGCTCTCGGCGCCGGCGCACACCATCACGCGGGCGTCGTACGGACTGTCGCCTCCCGCAGGGTAGGCGCGCGCGCACGCTTCGTCGGCGACGACCGGCACCTCCACCGAGCGCAGCGTCGGGGAGTAGCTCCCGTTGCCCCGGGTGTCGCCCCAGCCGTACACCAGCGCGCCCGTCCCCGCCGCGTAGGGCTCGGACTCGCCCTGGCCGACCAGCCCGATCACCGGGTGCTGCGTCTGCGGCTCCGCCAGTGTGAGCACCGCCACATCCCGCAGGTTGTGCGCGAAGTCGTACGCGGGGTGGATCCACACGGTGCGCACCGCCACCTCCCTGCCGTCACGCGTGCGCAGATCGTCACGGCCGACCACGGCCTGCAGCCCCGGGCGGTCCACCCGGCGGCCGGTGCGCTCGTCGTAGAAGCAGTGCGCGGCCGTGACCACCTTCGTCGGCGACACCAGCACCCCGCCGCAGAACTGCCCGGAGCGGGCACCCCCGAACTGCTGGCGGCTGGCGAGGGCGACCATCCATCCGTGGTCGGCGTCGGCGACCGCGGCGCCGCCGACGATCCGCCGCTGCGCCTGGGCGGGGCCGGCCGCACCGAGCGCCGCCGAGGCCGGCAGCACGGCGAGCAGGGCCAGGGTCACCGCCCGGCGGCCGCGGGGGCGGCCGGGACGACGCCCGGCCCCGGCTGCGGGCCGGGCGCGCGCACCGGGTTCGGGGGTGCGGAGCGGGAGGGCGGAGGCATCCAGGGAGAACACCGGGTCTCCAAGCGTGGCTCGACGACAGACAACCGCCACAGCGTAGTCAAGCCATCACTGCCGGTGTCCGCAACCCGGGCCGCGTCCACCCGTACGAGGGATGCGAGGCCCGCCCGCCGAATCGCCCTGCCGTCCCCCCGCAGGTGCGGGGGGACGACGCGAAAGGGCCCGGAGCGGGAAGCTCCGGGCCCTTTCGGCAGGCCGCCGGCACCGCCGGCGGCCTCGGGGATCAGTCCAGGTAGTCGCGCAGGACCTGCGAACGCGACGGGTGGCGCAGCTTGGACATCGTCTTCGACTCGATCTGGCGGATGCGCTCACGCGTGACGCCGTAGACCTTGCCGATCTCGTCGAGCGTCTTCGGCTGGCCGTCGGTGAGACCGAAGCGCATCGAGACGACGCCGGCCTCACGCTCGGACAGGGTGTCGAGCACCGAGTGCAGCTGTTCCTGCAGCAGGGTGAAGGAGACCGCGTCGGCCGGGACGACCGCCTCGGAGTCCTCGATCAGGTCACCGAACTCGCTGTCGCCGTCCTCGCCGAGCGGGGTGTGCAGCGAGATGGGCTCGCGGCCGTACTTCTGGACCTCGATGACCTTCTCGGGGGTCATGTCGAGTTCCTTGGCCAGCTCCTCCGGGGTGGGCTCGCGGCCCAGGTCCTGGAGCATCTGGCGCTGGACGCGGGCCAGCTTGTTGATGACCTCGACCATGTGCACCGGGATGCGGATGGTGCGCGCCTGGTCGGCCATCGCGCGGGTGATGGCCTGGCGGATCCACCACGTCGCGTAGGTCGAGAACTTGTAGCCCTTGGTGTAGTCGAACTTCTCGACCGCACGGATCAGACCGAGGTTGCCCTCCTGGATGAGGTCCAGGAAGAGCATGCCGCGGCCGGTGTAGCGCTTGGCCAGCGAGACCACCAGGCGGAGGTTGGCCTCCAGCAGGTGGTTCTTGGCACGGCGGCCGTCCTCGGCGATGATCTCCAGCTCGCGCTTGAGCTTGGGAGCGAGCTTGTCGGCGGCCGACAGCTTGTCCTCGGCGAACAGGCCGGCCTCGATGCGCTTGGCGAGCTCGACCTCCTGCTCGGCGTTGAGCAGCGGGACCTTGCCGATCTGCTTGAGGTAGTCCTTGACCGGGTCGGCGGTGGCACCGGCGACGGCGACCTGCTGGGCCGGCGCGTCGTCCTCGTCGTCGTCGGAGAGGACGAAGCCCTCCGACTCCTCCTCCGGGGCGTCGCCCTCGGCGGCGGGCTTGTCGCCGGGGAGCGCCACCTCCTCCAGCTCCTCGCCGAGGTCCTCCTTGCCGGACTTGCCGGCGGCGGTCTTCTTGGCGGCGGTCTTCTTGGCGGGCGCAGCCGCCTTCTTGGCCACGGCCTTCTTGGCGGGGGCGGCGGCCTTGCGGGCCACCGGCTTGCCTTCGACGGTCTCGATCGTGGCCGTCTCGACGACGGTGATCTCGGCGGAGACCGCCACGACAGCAGGAGTGGGAGCGGCAGCAGGGATCGCACCCGGGGCGATCCGCACCGGGGGCTTGGTCTGGGCGGCCGGGGTCCGAGTGGTGACCGTCTTGGTGGCAGTGCGCTTGGCAGTGCTCTTGGCGGCAACGCTCTTGCGCTTGGAGCCGGCCGGTTCGGCCGCGCTGACCATGAGGTCAACTCCTTCCTCAATCAGCACCTGGTTGAGGCTGCGCATGACGTTCTTCCACTTGGTGACCGGGATCTGGTCCGCCTCGAAGGCCTGACGCACGTCGTCACCGGCAATCTGCCCCTGGGCCTTGCCCCGCTCGATGAGCGCGAGCAGAGCTGCGGACTCGGCGATCTCGGGGGGGAGCGAACGGGATGTGCTGGCCGACACGAACAACCTCTCGGACGATGAGTGGACTCGAACCCTGACCCGACCACCCGAGCGGACGGGAGACGATCACGCACAGACACGTGCGAGGTCGGCTCCGAACGGCTCGGGTTCGAGGACGAGGACCGGGTTTGCGGGACGGCAGCAGCGCCGCAGACCAACACAGCATTCTGACATGGTGGTGGTATTCCGGAGCTGCTTCCGCTCCGTACACATCGCTGCCACCCCTCAAGTGTTACGCATGCCGTTCGTGGCGCCGGTCACACCGTCGTCCGTGCCGCCGCCCGATGCCTCCGCCGCCCGGTGCCGGCGCCCTCCTCCTGCCCGGCCTTCACGGCTCAAGTGCAGATGGGAGGGGGTGCAGCGGCACGATGCGGCGGCGGGGCGGGCGTGACGACGGTCTCAGTGAACCATCCCGGTGCGCGCGGACTCAGTGCTCGCGAGGGGCGGGCACGGAGGGCTCGACGTCGGGGTGCACGGTGAGCAGCGCGCGGACGGCGGCGTCGGCGGCCGTGCCGTCCCCGGTGCCGAGCGCGTCCACGAGGCGGACGTGCAGGCTGATCGCCGAGTCCGAGGGGCGCTCGCAGGTGGCGCCCGGTCCGCCCGACACCTGCAGGGCGCAGGAGACGATGCTGGAGAGGTGCTCCAGCATGCGGTTGCCGGCCATCTGCAGGACGAGGCCGTGCAGCTCGGCGTCGGCGCGGCCGTAGCCGAGCATGTCGCCCTGGGCGGAGGCGTGGCCCATGATCCCGGTCAGCTCGACGAGCCGGTGCTGGACGTCCTCGCGGCCGTGGCCGGCGGCGAGCCGCGCGGCGAGCGGTTCGATCGCCCAGCGCAGCTCGAAGAGCTCGCGGCGCTGCTCGTCGCGCTGCGGGCCGAAGGCGCGCCACTCGATGATGTCGGGGTCGAGGAGGTTCCAGTCGGCGACCGGGCGGACCCGGGTGCCGACGTTCGGCCGGGCGCTGACCAGGCCCTTCGCCTCCAGCACGCGCAGCGACTCGCGGACGACCGTGCGCGAGACCTCGAAGCGCTGGCCGATCTCCTCCGGCACGAGCGGGCGGTCGGCGCCGAGGTCGCCGGAGACGATCATCTGGCCGAGCTGCTGCACGAGCTGCCCGTGCAGGCCGCGGCCGCGGCTGCTGGTGGTCTTGCGGCCGGGTCGGCCGAGGTCCGACTCGGAACCCTCCCATCGGGGGGCAGGGGGGGTGGGCCGTTCGGCGTAGGGAAATCGGTCGAGATCGCCGGAGGCGATCGGGTCGGCCGAGCGGGCGGTGGTCATGGCGGGGTGCGCAAGGGTACTCACACGTCCTTTGTCGGCGATCCGCGGACCCGGCTTGAGGATTCTCCTGAAAAGCACACGAAAGGGTGATCGTCCGTGGCTGGATCATTGACTTCTTATCAGGCATAACGTCCCATTTCGATCGGCAGTCCTCACCGATCGCCACGCATGGTCGACGCTACGTCATCACGGGTGCGGCGCGGGCGACTTGCGCGCACCGTCCCGGTGCTCCCGGCACCCGCCCCCGGGCGGCGCGGAGGCCGCGGGAGCGCCGGTGGGCGGGGCCCGCACCCCGGGACGGATCGCACCGCGGGGGCTCACCCCGTCGGCGGGCGCCCGAACGGGCGACCGTCCGCCCGGTCCGCGCGCACGGCGCGGGCAGCACCGCCGCGCGCGTCCGTGGATCGCGCGCTCCTCCGGCCCGCCGCGCACGTCCCGGCCCGGAGCCCGACGCCCCGGGCGCCGCAGGTGTCAGGCCCGTCCCGGCGCGTCGGGCTCCGGGCGGAGCATCGGAGGGTTCAGCACCGTCGCGCCGCCGGCCGTGAAGAGCTGCGCGGGGCGACCGCCCTGGCGCGTGGTGGTGCCGCCGGACGGCAGGAGGAACCCAGGGGTGCCGGTGACCTTCCGGTGGAAGTTGCGCGGGTCCAGGACGACGCCCCACACCGCCTCGTACACCCGACGGAGCTCGCCGACCGTGAACTCGGGCGGACAGAAGGCCGTGGCCAGCGAGGAGTACTCGATCTTGGAACGGGCCCGCTCCACGCCGTCCCCGAGGATCCGGCCGTGGTCGAACGCCAGCGGAACGCCGTCCGCGGGACCGTCCTCGATCAGCTCCCGGACGGGGGCCCACCGCGCGCTGCTCGCGTCACCGCCGGGACGGGGTGTCGGCAGGTCCGGGGCGAGCACGAGATGGGCGACGCTGACCACGCGCATCCGCGGGTCGCGCTGCGGATGCCCGTACGTGGCGAGCTGCTCCAGGTGCACACCGGCGGCCGACTGACCGGTGGAGTGCGCGCGCAGCCCGGTCTCCTCCGCCAGTTCGCGGGACGCCGCCTCGGCGAGCCCCTCGTCGGGGCGGACGAAACCGCCCGGGAGCGCCCAGTAGCCCTGGAACGGCGGCTCACCCCGACGGACGAGGAGTGCGCACAGCTCGTGCTCCCGCACCGTCAGCACCACCAGGTCGACGGTGACGGCGAACGGGGGAAAGGCCGACGGGTCATAGCGCGACATGGCGACGATCATAGTCGTCTCTCTGACGATAATCACAGACTCCGGCAAGCCGCCCGCGCCCGGGCCGCCCGCCGGTCAGCCACCACGGGCGGACCTGCGGCTCGCACGCGGAACCCGGCAGCCACCGGTCCGCAGCAGGGCAGCCGCAGCCGGGACGCGCGGGTGGCGGCACGGCGGGACGCGCCCCGAACCGTGCCGTCCCCTGCCGGGCCAGCAGCCGGGGCAGGGGCGGGCACCTCGGCGGGACGCCTCAGCCCGCACCGAGCTGCAGTTGCGGAGGCGCCTCCTCCACCACGGCCACACCGATCCGGCTGACCCGGACGGAGAACGGCTCGCCCGCCACCCGGAGGCCCGTCAGTTCCAGCTCGCCCAGCGGGGTCGTGCTGGCCGGCCGGACCACCACCCTGCCGCCGGGGACGTCGGGCCGTATCCCGGCCAGTGCCAGCACCGCGTGCACCCCGGCGGCCGCGGAGAGCGCCGCCGGACGGCAGGCCGCGGGGTGCGGCACCGGCGGGCAGCCCGCCACCCGCTGCTCCCCGGCGTACATCTCGGGCAGCCGCCCGTCGAAGTGTTCGGCGGCGCCGAGGAGTCCTTCCAGGAGCACGCCCGCCTCCCGCTCGAAGCCGGCGTCGGCGAGACCGGCGACCGCGAGGGCCGTCTCGTGCACCCGGACCGCTCCGCTGCGGTGCCCGAGCGGGTTGAACCTCGGAGACTTCGCGCTCAGGGTCCGGAGGCCCCAGCCGCAGTCCAGCTCGGGGGCGACCAGACGCTGCGCGAGGATCCGGGTCTGCTCGCGGTCGAGCAGACCCTCCAGGAGCTGGCCTTCCCTGGACAGCCCGACGTCGAGCAGGTGGACGAAGGACGAGGCCACCGCCGGCACCGACCGCCCGCCGGTGAGCAGCGCTGCGGCGGGACGGCCTCCCGACAGGTCGTCGATCCAGAACTGCTCCCTGAACCGCTCGCGCAGCGCAGCGGCCCAGCTGCGCCACTCCGCGGCCCCCGGCCTGGCGAAGGCCGCGAGCAGCTCGGCCCCGTGCATCGCCGCCCGGTACGCCTGGGCCTGGACCTCGCAGCGGGCGGCCGCGGGACGGCTCGCCCGCTCCTCCGGTGACCGGCCGAGGTCGAGGACGAAGCCGTCCGGGCTGTCCGACCCGTCGCCGACCGCGGCACGCATCGCCGCCAGGGCCCGTTCGACCGCCGGAAGGAGCTCTATCACCTCGGGACGGCCCAGGCCCCAGCGCCACGCCTCGGCCAGCACCGTGACGAAGAGCAGGGTGGCCTCGGTGGCCGTGCACGTCGGAGGCAGTTCGGGACCGCCGTGCCGCATCGGACCGGGGATCACCCCCTCCTGGCGCGGGGCCGTGCCGGCTGCACCTGGCGCGGCGGCGGACTGCTGACGGCGTGCCATGGCCCGGAGGGTGCCGGCTGCCATCCGGGTGCCGAACGGCAGCGTCCAGCGCGCCGCCCACAGGGCGTCGGCCGCGGTCAGGCCGAACCGCCAGGGGGCGCCGGACGCCGCGTAGAGGTCGGTCGGGCGGTCCGCGTCGGCGAGCAGCAGGGCGGCGAGGGCGTCGAGGGAGCGCGGGACGAGGCGTTCGGCCCGGGAGTCGTCGCACCTGACCTCGGGCTCGGTCCAGGGCAGGGGGACTCCCTGGCCGCGGCCGGTGGGCGGCCGGGTGCCGGCCGGGGCGCTCTCCAGCGCCGTGTGCAGTTCGACCGCCCAGCGGGCCCCGGGCTGCAGTTCGAGGTCCCAGCGCAGCACACCCGCCCCGGCCAGGACGGCGTGCGGCGTGGGGCGGGCGGAGACGGTGGCACTGCGCCCGCCGCCCGCCCAGCGCAGGCCGGCCGACTGGACCTGGCTCGGCAGGTCGGCGGCGCGCTGTCCGGCGGCGATGTCGGCGAGCAGCCCGAGGTCGGTGCCGAAGGTGATCTCCAGCGGGAGCCTGGCCGGGCGGCCTCCGGCGTTGCGGACGGTGACCGTCTCCGAGCCGTCGGCGTGGCGGAGGCGCTCCACCGTGAGTGCGGGATCGGGGTCGGGATCGCCGGGAACCCGGATGCTGCCCACGAACCGCGCCTCGGCGGCGGAGGTGAGCGCACCCTGCAGCGGCATCGGCTCGATGCCGCCGAGGCGGACCTCCATGCGCGCCAGGGTGCGGATGCCGGCCCGGTAGAAGCCCTGCAGCCCCTGGCCGCGCAACTGGCCGTCCACGCCGGACGCCGCCATCGCCGGCGCGTCGACGCAGAGCAGCGCGTCGTGGGCGCTGACGGCCTGCGGGCGCGGTGCGGCGGGCGGGCGGGGCTGCCCCCCGGCGGGAGCCGGGTACCCCGGAGCTGCTGTCGGCGGGGGATACGCCGGCGGGGGTGTCGGGGAGTGCGGCGCCGGGGCCGGGGAGACCGGGAACTGCGCCGGACGGGAGGTCGGACCCGGCCCGCGACCCGGCGGGGGCGAGGCCGGCTGGGGCGGGGCGGGCGGTCTCGCCGGGGCGGTCGGCGGCGGGCCGGCGGGCCCGCCTGCGGGCGGCGCCGGCGGCCGCTGGGGCTGCGGTGGCATCGCGGGGGCCGGAGCCGTGGCCGGTGGAAGGGGTGGCGTCTCCGGATACACCCCCGGCGCCGACGTCGGTGTGGTCGCCGACGACGCCGGTGTGCCCGGCTGTGGTGGCCTGGTGACGGTCACCGGACTCTCCTCCCTTCGGTCGGCCGGCTGCTGCGGGGCCGGTCGACCGCGAGCGTGCTCGTTCGCGGTCTGTACTGCGCTGCCGTGGGCAGGGTCGATCGGGTGGGAGCAGGACCGGGCGGCCCCGGCGGCGTACCGGCCTCGGCCGTCCGGGCGTCGCGCCGGTCGGGCGGAGCCGTACGACATCGGGCGCTGTGCGCGTCGGCGCCGTGTTCGGTCGGCCGTGCAGGGCTGCCGGGCGGATGCTGCCACCCGCGCCCCGTTGGGTGAACGTCCTGCACGTCTCACAGGTCACGCCGACACGCGCGGCGGCGATGGCGCGCCGTGTCGTCGTGACTGTCCGGCCGGTCCGCCGCCGCCCCCACCGACGCTGCCCGGCCCGCGGGCCGGCTGCGGGACCGCCACCTCCGTGGCGTCCTCGACCGGCTCCTGTCCGCGGCCAGGATACGGTGCGGGAGCGGCGGCACACGCACCGGGAACCACAGCCTGCCGACCGCCGCATCTCGCTTGTGACCAGTACGCACCAAGGAGTTGCATGTCCACCGCCAGCCGGCTGCCGGGGATTGTCACCACCGACCACGTCTTCCGGGTGCCGCTCGACCATCGGCGTCCCGAGGGTGAGCGGATCGAGGTCTACGCCCGTGAGGTCGTGGCTCCCGGCCGGGAGCACGAGAACCTGCCCTGGATGCTCTTTCTGCAGGGTGGGCCGGGAGGGAAGGCCGGACGGCCCCTGGGCCGGGACAACTGGCTCTCCCGCGCACTCGACGACTACCGGGTCCTGCTGCTCGACCAGCGCGGGACCGGGCGGTCCACCCCGGCGAACCGGCAGACGCTCGCACGGCGCGGAGGCGCCGCCGAACAGGCCGACTACCTCGCCCACTTCCGGGCCGACTCGATCGTGCGGGACGCCGAACTCGTCCGCCGCCTCCTCCTCGGCGAGGACGGGCAGTGGAGCCTCCTCGGCCAGAGCTTCGGGGGCTTCTGCACACTGACGTACCTCTCGCTGGCGCCGGAGGGCGTCCGCGAGGCGTTCGTCACCGGCGGGCTCGCAGGGCTGCGGGTGTCGGCGGACGACGTCTACCGCGCCGCGTACCCGCGGGTGGCCCGGAAGAACGCGGCGCACTACGCCCGCCATCCGCAGGACGTCGCGACGGTCCGGGGTATCGCGGCGCACCTGGCGGGGCGCCCGGCCGAGCTGCCGGACGGCGGCCGGCTGACGGTCGAGGCCTTCCAGGCGATCGGACTGCTGCTCGGCGGCGGGTCCGGCTCGGACACCCTGCACTACCTCCTGGAGGAGGCCTGGGTCGAAGGAACGGACGGCGCCGAACTGTCCGACACCTTCCTCGGCGGGGTGCAGGCACAGCTGTCCTTCGCCGGGAACCCGCTCTACGCCGTCCTGCACGAGTCGATCTACGGGCAGCTCTCCGTGGACCGCGCGGGCACCGAGTGGGCCGCCGAGCGGGTGCGGAAGGAGTTCCCCGCGTTCGACGCCGAGCAGGCGCTCCGCTCGGGGGCCCCGGTGCTGTTCACGGGAGAGATGATCTACCCGTGGATGTTCGAGGCCGATCCGGCCCTCGTGCCGCTGCGCGAAACGGCGCAGCTCCTCGCCCAGCGGCGTGACTGGCCCGACCTCTACTCCCCCGAGCGCCTGGCGGCGAACGAGGTCCCCGTGTTCGCCGCCGTCTACCACGACGACATGTACGTGGACACCGACCACTCGCTGGAGACCGCACGGGCGGTCGGCAACCTGCGGTACTGGATCACCAACGAGTGGGAGCACGACGGCCTGCGGGTGAGCGGGCGGGCGGTGCTCGACCGGCTGATCCGCATGGCGCACGGCGAGGTCTAGGCGGGCAGCGGCCCGGCCGTGCCCTGCGGACGGGCCGCAGGGCACGGAGCCCTCAGACCGTGCCGGTGCGATCGGCGCCGAACCGCCCGGGCCGCATCGACGGCGTCCGGTCGCGGGACGACCGGGAGCGGGATCGCAGGCGCAGCCGTCCGAGGCCGGGCCTCCCGGCCCGGCCTGGCGGTCGGCGGCGGCCCGCCCCTCCGGGCAGACCCGGGGTTCCCGGTTCACCCTGCTCCCCCGGTCCCCCGTACTCCGGGGACGCCGGGGACACCGGGGACGCCCCCGGAGCCTCCGGACACGGGGTCGGCTCCGGCCCTGCGGTCACGCCCGGTTCGACCGCTCGCGCCGCGACACGGGCCGTCCGCATCGGGCCGTCCACGTCCGGCTCCGGGTCCGAGTCCGACTCCTCGGCGGCACCGGCATTGATGCTGGTGCCGGGTCGCCCGGTCGCCGAGCCGTGGGCCGACGGCGCAGGGGCCGACGGCGAGGGGGCGGGGGCGGGGCCGTCGTCAGGGTCGTCGTCGGGGCCACCGGCCTCGCCACCGTCCGGCGGGCCCTCGCGCCCGCGGTCGGCCCGCTGCTCCCGGATGTTGTCCCGCAGCCGTTCCGGGTCGAGCCCGGCGTTGATCGATTCGTAGAGCAGCTGGGCCAGCGTGTAGTCGGCGTCCACTTCGAGCGCCTGGGACAGCATGATCCGCGCGGTGGCGGTGTCGCCGGCCAGCCAGGCCGTCCAGGCGAGCAGGGTGAGCGGCGGCGCGGCCAGGTGCTCGAACGGGTCGACGCATCGCCGGACGAGGTGGCGCCACAGCCGCTGGGCGGTGGCGAGCTCGTGCGGTTCCGCATACTCGGCTCCGCGGTCGCGGCCGAGCTTGTCCTGGAGTCCGAGCAGGAGCCTGGCGCTGCGCTCGGCGTCGACCTCGCGTGCGCCGGCCCGGAACTCGGCCATGGCCTCGGCGAGCAACAGGCCCGTCCGGTGGACCGCGTCGAGCCGCCCGGCCGCGAGCTCCCGGATGAAGCCCGGGCCGGCGCGCTCGATCTCCTGCCGCTGGAGGTCCGCCGTCGGCGGACCGACCGGGGCGAGCCCCGCGACGATGGCCCGGCGACTGCCCCGCGGGGCGAGCCCGGCGAAGGTCGCCGCGGCCGCGATGGCACTCGGCAGGTGGGCGGGCCGGATCGGGGTGCCACCGGGGTCGCAGCAGCCCGGCTGCGTGCAGAGGAAGGACCACCAGCGGCCGCCGGAGACGCAGAGCGACTCCTTGACCAGCACGCCGGCCTCGCGGAAGGCCGTGGCGAGGTGGTCGGCGAGCGGACGGACGGTCTCGGGTCCGTCGTCGGGCGGCGTCGCGCCGGCGGCCGCGTCCACGGGATCCCGGACGAGGTACAGCAGGACCTGCTCGGGGCGGCGGTCCCGTTTCTCGGAGAGTTCGAGGAGGAGCGCGGCCGTCTCCCGGGCGACCCGCTGCCACCGGCCGGGGTCCTCGGGGATGTCCAGGCGGATCACGCCGCCCTGCTGGAGCGCCGGGCCCTGGAGCCCGACGGCGACGATGCTGTCGTCGGGGAAGAACCCGAGCAGGTAGGGCAGCATCTCGGCCATGTCGGCCGGGCCCCGCATCTGCATCGGGAGGACGCCGGCCGTGGTGGCGGAGACGCCGCCGGAAGGGGTGCGGTGTTCGTCGTTGGTCATGCCGTGAAGCGTGCCGCGCATCCCGGGGGCCGGGATGCACCCTGTGGATAACCCCGGGGGGTCAGCATGCGGTCCCTCGTCCGGGGGACAAGGGGTTTGCCCGGACGCTCTTCTGACGACCGCTCGGCCACCGTGCACGCGGCGGGCCGTCCGCGCCGCGCCGCCGCATTCGCCCCCTGTCGGTGCCGCGCGGTATGCATGGGGCATGGACGAGCGCACCCCCCGCCCCGACCCTTCGCACCACGACACGGCCGGCCACGACACGGCGGCCGCCGCCCCGGACGCCCCGGACGGGGACCGTGCCGCGCCCGGCGACCGTGCCGCCGTGCGGGAACGGGCGGAGGCGGTGCTGCGCGAGCTGGCCGGCCCGGCCGCCGTGCTGCGCGAGGACCAGTGGCGTGCGATCGAAGCTCTGGTCGTCGACCACCGCAGGGCCCTGGTGGTGCAGCGCACGGGCTGGGGCAAGTCGGCCGTCTACTTCATCGCCACGGCGCTGCTGCGCTCCTCGGGCGCCGGCCCCACGGTGATCGTCTCGCCGCTGCTCGCGCTCATGCGCAACCAGGTCGACTCCGCCGCCCGGGCCGGCATCCACGCGCGGACGATCAACTCCGCCAACCCGCAGGAGTGGGACGAGATCCAGGCGGAGGTGGCGGCAGGGGCGGTCGACATCCTGCTGGTCAGCCCGGAACGGCTGAACAACCCGGACTTCCGCGACCAGGTCCTGCCGAAACTGGCCGCCTCGACCGGCCTGCTGGTGGTCGACGAGGCGCACTGCATCTCCGACTGGGGCCACGACTTCCGGCCCGACTACCGGCGGCTGCGCACCATGCTCGCCGACCTCTCCCCCGGCGTGCCGGTGCTCGCCACCACCGCCACGGCCAACGCCCGGGTCACCGCCGACGTCGCCGAGCAGCTCGGCACCGGCGGCGCACCGGCGCCCGGCGGGCAGGAGGACGTGGCGCACGCCGACACCGGCACCGACCGGCAGGCCCTCGTCCTGCGCGGGCCGCTGGAGCGCGAGAGCCTCAGCCTCGCGGTGCTGGACCTCCCGGACCCCGCCCACCGGCTGGCCTGGCTGGCCGACCACCTCGCGGAACTGCCGGGCTCGGGCATCGTCTACACGCTGACCGTCGCCGCCGCCGACGAGGTGACGGCCTTCCTCCGCTCGCGGGGCTACCCGGTGGCCTCGTACTCCGGCCGGACGGAGGACGCCGAGCGGCGCAGCGCGGAGGCCGACCTCCTGGCGAACCGGGTGAAGGCACTGGTGGCGACCTCAGCCCTGGGCATGGGGTTCGACAAGCCCGACCTCGGTTTCGTCGTGCACCTCGGGTCGCCGGGCTCGCCGATCGCCTACTACCAGCAGGTCGGCCGGGCCGGCCGCGGTGTCGACCGCGCGGAGGTGCTGCTGCTGCCGGGCCGGGAGGACGAGGCGATCTGGCGGTACTTCGCGTCGCTGGGTTTCCCCGCGGAGGAGCAGGTGCGCCGCACGATCGACGCGCTCGCCGAGGCGGGCAGGCCGCTGTCGACCGCCGCGCTGGAGACCCGGGTGGACCTGCGCCGGGCCCGGCTGGAGACGATGCTCAAGGTGCTGGACGTGGACGGCGCGGTGCGCCGGGTGCGGGGCGGCTGGGAGGCGACGGGCCGGCCGTGGGCGTACGACGGGCCGCGGTACGCCAAGGTCGCCGAGTCGCGCGAGGCCGAGCAGCAGGCCATGCGGGCGTACGCGGCCTCGGACGGTTGCCGGATGGAGTTCCTGCGCCGCCAGCTGGACGATCCCGAGGCGGTGCCCTGCGGGCGCTGCGACAACTGTGCCGGGGCCCGGCACGGCACCGAGGTATCGCCGGACGCGCTGGCCGCGGCCCGCGCCGCACTCGGCCGGCCGGGTGTGACGTTCGAGCCGCGGCGGCTGTGGCCGACCGGCATGGAGGCGCTCGGCGTGCCGCTCAAGGGCCGGATCCCGGCCGGGGAGCAGGCCGAGACCGGGCGGGCCCTCGGCCGGCTGTCCGACATCGGCTGGGGCACCCGGCTGCGGGCCCTGCTCGCCGACGCGGCGCCGGACGGCCCGGTGCCGCCCGAGGTGGTGGACGCGCTGGTGAGCGTGGTGGCCGACTGGGCGCGCGGCCCGGGCGGCTGGGCCGGACCTCCGGACTCCGCCGGTGCGCAGACGGCCCGGCCGGTCGGGGTGGTCGCCATGACCTCCTCGACCCGGCCCGCGCTGGTGGAGAGCCTGGCCGCGCGGATCGCCGCGATCGGCAGGCTGCCGCTGCTGGGGCAGGTCGGGTACGCGACGGGCCGGCCGCCGCACGGGCCGCGCAGCAACAGCGCTCAGCGGCTGCACTCGCTCTCGGGCACGCTCGCCGTGCCGGATCCGCTGCGGGAGGCTCTGGCCGCGTCGCCGGGCCCGGTGCTGCTGGTCGACGACCTGGTCGACTCCGGGTGGACGGTCACGGTCGCGGCTCGCCTGCTGCGGAAGGCCGGCGCGACGGCGGTGCTCCCGCTGGTCCTGGCGGTCCAGGCCTGAGCCGTCCGGGCCGGACCCGTCCAGGTCCGGGCCGTCCGAGCCCGAGCTGTCCAGGTCCGGGCCGTCCGGGGCCCGCCACCGATTCCGGGGCGCCCCGCTCCGGCGTGCACGGAGGCAGTCGCGGGCACGGGGCAGCGGCAGGCCTGAGGGCGGCAGCCACGGGGCCCCGCGGGCGCACGGGCGGTTCACCGGGCGGCCATCGGGAGGAAACCGGCACTTCGGCCCGCAGCCGCACACCCGTCAGCCGAATGGGTCAGCGCAGGCCGTGGAATATATCCGACAGAACACCGATTTTCGGGCGGCAGCCGTTATCTCGTCATTGCCGCTCGCACTGATCTGACGGGAGAATCGGAGAGTACCCGACACCCGGTCGCACGACCCGGTGTTCGGCATACCCGCGGACAGGTGTGCCCGCAGACGGCCGGAAGGAGGACCGTGATCAACCGCAACGACCACGGCCGGGATCCTTCCGCCGGACGCACCATCGCCCTGCAGGCCTGGGTCGAGTCCGGTGTTCCGATGCTCCGCGCCCCGCGTCAGTTCGTCCGCGAGCTCCACCAGCGGCACCTGCCGCAGCCCGGCACGACGGTGGTCGCGGTGCTGGACGCCGCGCACCAGCTGACCGCCTCCGCCTCGTTCTCGGCGCGCCAGCACGTCACGGACGGCTGGCACCACCGCAACACGATCCTCTCCCACCTGCGGCAGGTGATCCCGCACGACCTCCGGCTCGCCGCGCCCGTGCGCACCGCGGTGCTGATGCGCTGCCGCGAAGGGATCCCGGAGTGGACGGAGCAGGACGGCGCCTGGATGTGGGCGCTCCGTGACGCGGCCGCACTGCACGGCCTGCGCTGCGGCTCGTACGTCGCGCTCACGCCCGCGGGCTGGCACGTGATCGGGCACGACTGGCGGGGGCGCAGCCCGCACTCGGGTTCGTGGGCGGACGGGCCGGTGCACACGGTGACGGAACTGCCGCCGCGCAGCGCCCGCGAACCGGAGCGGACCCGCCCGTCCGCGGCGGTGACCCCGCTCGACGCGATACGCCGGGCCGCCGCCCGCTGAGGGCGGGCGACGGCACGGCTGAGCATCGCGGGGACGGACCGGGTCAGGCCGGGACGGGACGCTCCGCGCCCGGGAACAGCGGGGCGACGGCCTCGGTACCGCCGCAGACGACGAGCAGGGAGCCCGCGAGTCCGGCCGCCCGGACGGCGGCGCTGCCGGCCCGGTTGGCACCGCTCGCGTTGACCACGAGCACGACGACCTCGCGGCGCGCCTCGCGGACGGCGGAGTCGGCAGCGTCGGCGTAGAACACGTCGGCGGCCTCGGCGAGCTGCGCCCGGTAGCGCTCCTCGCCGAACGACAGCTCGTGCTGCTGCCAGGGGTGTGCTTCGCCGACGGTCAGCACGAGCACGTCGCCGGGCCGGCGGCCGGCTTCCAGCAGCTCGTCGACGACGTCGTCGGCGCAGCCGAGTGCGTCCTGCGGCGTGGCCGGCAGGAGCCGGACGGTCGGGGACTGCGGGCGCGCGGCGGAGCCGGACCCGGTGGCGGGACGGGGCCCCGGCACGGTGCCGGACGCCCGCGGCGCGGCGGGTCTCGGCGGCGCCGGGCGGGGCGGTGCGGGCCGCGGACCCGGCACGACGCCGGACGCAGCAGGGTTGACGGAAGGCATACGGGGGCTGGGTGCGTCCGACGTGTGGGGGAGGGGAACGCCGGGGCCCGGGATACTTTCGTGAATCTCCGGCTCCTCGGGGAAGACAGGCATACCCGGATATCTATCAAACGCCGGACGGATGCGCACGGGCGCCCCACCTGTTGAGCACCGCCCGCGGCCCGCGGAGGCGCGCCCGGCGGGGGCCTGCGGGGGCCTGCGGGGCGTCAGAAACCCAGGGTGAGCTGCTGGTCCGCGGGTTCGGGGGTCCGTTCGCGCTTCAGGTGCTGCCACCGCGGAAGCGCGTCGAGGTAGGCCCAGGACAGCCGGTGCTCGGCGGTCGGCCCGAACTCCTCCAGTGCGGCGCGGTGCACCGGGGAGGGGTAGCCGGCGTTGTCCTCGAACCCGTAGCCCGGGTGTTCGGCGCCGAGCTCCTCCATGTACCGGTCGCGCTGCACCTTGGCGAGGACGGACGCGGCGGACACGCACACGCAGGACTGGTCGCCCTTGATCACCGTACGGACCCGCCAGGGCCCGCCGAGGTAGTCGTGCTTGCCGTCGAGGATCACGGCGTCCGGACGGACGGGCAGGGCGGCGAGCGCCCGGCCGGCGGCGAGCCGGAGGGCGGCGGTCATGCCGAGTTCGTCGCACTCCTGCGGGGACGCGTGGCCGAGCGCGTAGGCGGTGACCCAGTCGGCGAGCACCGGGGCGAGGGCTTCCCGGCGCTTCACCGTCAGCAGCTTCGAGTCGGTCAGGCCGTCGGGGGCGCGGCGGAGCCCGGTCACGGCCGCGCCGACGGTGACCGGTCCGGCCCAGGCGCCGCGTCCGACCTCGTCCAGGCCGGCCACCACGGCGGCTCCGGCCCGGCGCAGCGAGCGCTCGACCGAGTGGGTCGGGGGGTCGTAGGGCATGGCGGTCCGTTTCGTCGGGCTCCGGAGGCCACCAGCCTACGTCCACGGCGGCACCGCCCCGACCGGCCCGGGCGGGGCCCGTACCGGATGAGGGCCCGCGCCGGTGGGGGCGGGGGCTAGGCCCGCACCATGGGAACCAGGACCTGGTCGACCAGCTCCGCGGCGAACGCCTCGTCGAGCGTGTTCTCGCAGCCCTTGGCGTGGAAGAGCATCATCGCGGGCGCGACGTCGGCGACGATCTGCGTGGCCGCCCCCGTCCGGACGTCGCCGCGGATCTCGCCGCGCCGCAGGATGGTGAGGGTCGCCGCGTTGGCCGGCTCCAGGACCCGGCCGAGCAGGAAGTCCTTGAAGGAGGAGGCCTGTTCGTGGTCGAGCTCGGCCATCAGGACGCGGATGGCCGTTCCCGCCCGCGAGTTCATGATCGCGCCCATGCCGGCCACGAGCTGCATCAACTCGGCGCGCACCGACCCGAGGTCGGGGATGTCGGTGCGGGGTGGAAGAGTGGCGGCGAGGGCCTGCACGACCAGGTCGGCCTTCGACGTCCAGCGCCGGTACAGCGCGGCCTTCCCGGTCTGCGCTGCCCCGGCGACGCCTTCCATCGTCAAGCGTGCGAATCCGCCGGAGGTGAGGAGTTCGAGGGTCGCGTCGAAGATCGCGCCCTCCAGTGCGCGGCCGCGTCGCCGCGACTGGACGACACCGCCGGGGGCGGGCGCCGCACGGTCCGGGGCCGGAGCGCCGGGAGCGCCCACGGCGCAGGGGGGCGTGGGGCGGGCGGACGGCACCACGCGGACGCCGACGGGGGCCGCGGGGGCGCCCGGGGAGGGCACGACGCGCGTCCCGGCCGCAGGGGGCGCACAACCGGCCGCGGCCGCCCCCGACGGCCCGTCCGACGCCTGACGCCGCACCATCTGATCCATCGTCACCACTCTCAAAGAACGCTTGCGTTCACAATCTCCGACCCGATATCGTCCCACGATAGTGAACGAGCCCGTTCCTCGACAGTGTTCGTGCGCCGCCATCGGTCGCGCGGCCGCGGATCCACGCACGTCGCGGGCTCCACCGGCACCACCTCACAGCGCACGGACAACCAGGGGGAACACCACGTGGCCATCTCCGACAAACTCAGTCCACCCTCACCGCCGAAGGCCGGGCCGGGCCGGGGCCAGGGCATCACCCTCGCCGTCATCGCGGCCTCCCAGCTCATGGTGGTGCTCGACGCGACCATCGTGAACATCGCCCTCCCGCAGATCAAGGGCGACCTCGGCTTCTCCGACACCACCCTCTCCTGGGTGATCAACGCCTACACGCTCACCTTCGGCGGCCTGCTGCTGCTCGGCGGACGCCTCGGCGACATCCTCGGCCGGCGCCGGGTCTTCATCGTGGGCGCGCTGCTCTTCGGTTTCGCCTCGCTGCTGGGCGGGTTCGCCCAGGACTCCACGCTGCTGCTCGCCGCCCGCGCCCTCCAGGGCCTCGGCGGCGCGATCTGTTCGCCGACCGCGTTCGCCCTGATCGCCAGCAACTTCGAGGAGGGCCCGGCCCGCAACCGCGCGTTCGGCGTCTTCTCCGCGGTCGCCGGATCCGGCGCCGCGATCGGCCTGCTGGCGGGCGGCCTGCTCACCCAGTACCTCGACTGGCGCTGGGTGTTCTTCGTCAACGTGCCGATCGCCGTCCTGATCGCGGTCGCCGCCCCGCGGTACATCAAGGAGTCGGAGCGCCGCCCCGGCCGGTTCGACCTGCCGGGCGCGCTCACCTCGACGGTGGGCCTGGTCGCCCTGGTCTACGGCTTCATCCGTGCCGCCTCGGACGGCTGGACCGAGCCCCTGACCCTGGGGTCGTTCGCGCTGGGCGCGGTGCTCGTCGCCGCCTTCGTGGTCATCGAGCGGCGGACGGCGCAGCCCATCACCCCGCTGCACCTCTTCCGGAACCGCAACCGCACCGGCGGCCTGATCATGATGCTCTGCCTCGCCGCGGCGATGTTCGGCATCTTCTTCTACATCACGATCTTCGTGCAGACCGTGGTCGGCTACAGCCCGCTGAAGGCCGGATTCGCATTCCTGCCGATCAGTGCCGCGATCATCGTGGCCGCGCAGATCGCGTCGGCCTTCCAGGCGAAGCTCGGTCCCAAGGTCTTCATGGCGGGCGGAGCGGCCCTCGTGGCCGTCGGCCTGACCTGGCTGACCCAGCTCAAGGCCGACAGCGGCTACGTGGACGGCATCCTCGGCCCGACGGTGATCTTCGGCTTCGGCATGGGCCTGATCTTCGTCCCGGTCATGCTGATCGCGGTGGCCGGCGTGTCCGACCACGAGACCGGCGCGGCCTCGGGCCTGCTCAACTCGGTCCAGCAGATCGGCGGCGCCCTCGGTCTCTCGATCCTGACGACCGTCTTCAGCACGGCCGCCAAGTCGAAGGCCACCGAGCTCGTGCCGGGGTTCCTCAAGAGCGCGAGCCCGGAGCAGGCCGAGCAGTTCCAGCGCACCCACGAGTTCCCGGTGGGCAGCGCCGCCTACAGCGAGACCCTGGCGCACGGCATCGGCCAGGGCTTCATCGTGGGCGCCGTCCTCGCGGTGGTGGCCCTGCTCGTCGCGGTCTTCATGGTGACGGCGAAGGCCAGCGACCTCCCGTCCGAAGCTCCGGCGGGCGTCGCGGTCTGACGCACCGTGCGGCGGCGGGCCCCGGGGTCCGCCGCCGCACCGGCCGTCAGTAGTCGTCCACCGAGCGGTACAGCGACACGCCCGCCCGGACGCACGCCGCCCGGTCGGAAGGGACCGGCCGGTCACGGAGGATCTCCCGGGCCCTGGCCTCGGCCAGGCTCGTCGCGTACCAGGGCAGGTGTTCCTCTTCGAGCGCCCGTGCGATCTCCTGCAGGGCGCAGGTGCGGCGGTCACCGGTGAGCCGGTCCAACGCGGGCACCGCGTCGGCGGAGAGGCTCCGCAGGTAGGCGACGTCGATCGTGTCCGAGTGCTCGTAGCGGCGGACGTTCTGCTCGGCTATCAGGGCGTCGGGGCTGATCAGCCCGAAGACCGCGGTCGCCGCCACCGCGCTCAGCACCACGGCGCGGGGAAGCCAGCGCGCCGAGGCGGCGATGCTGCCGACGATCACCAGGACGAGCACCGCACCGAGCCAGATCTCGACGGCGGCCACCGAGATCCGCAGCCGGGTCAGCCCGAACACGTCGACGTAGCGGTGCATCCGGTACAGCGCCGAGCCGACCACCACCAGGGTCAGCGCGCACAGCAGCGCGAGCAGCCCGGTGGACGTCCAGCGGTCCCGCGGCGTCGACCGGGGGGCCCACCGGCGGGCGAGGGCCACGACGACCAGGACGAGCAGCGTGACGATCAGCAGCTGCCAGAACCCCTGCCGGGCGTACTCGGCGGGAATGACCCCCGGCTTGCGCATGACCGATTCGTAGCCGCCGACGAACACCACGGCCTGAACGGCGGCGAAGCCTCCGAACAGCAGGTTCAGCAGGACGATGGGCAGACCCCACTCCAGCCGGCCGCGCTCACGGCCCGGAGTCACGGGGTAGCGGTCGAAGCGGCGCGGACCGGCCGCGGTGTGCGCGGCGCCGAACGCCAGGAGCAGCCCCACGAGGAACAGCAGCAGCTGCAGCGGCGAGTCGTCGAGGTCGACGTCGGGCATCAGGTCGCCGAGCAGTTCGGCGACGGCCGCGTCCGCGCTCGCGAAGAGGCCGCCGAAGACCAGCAGCAGCACCAGGGAGACGCCCGCGGCCTTGGCCACCGAGGCCATCCGCGCCCGGGCCGGGTAGCGGCGGGTGCGCAGCGCCACGACCGCCCACGCCAGGCCGGGGACCAGGTGCGACCACAGGCCGACCGCGCCCAGGAGGACTCCGGGCCAGCGGCGTCCGCCGTGCAGGGCGAGCGATCCGGCGGCGGTCGCGGCGAGCACGGCCAGGACCACCGGCCAGGACGCCTCCGTGAGGGCGGGTACGAGCAGCAGCACCAGCGCCGAGAGCGTCCAGACGACCGTCCACGGCCTGACCCGGCGCCCTGCGGCGGCAGAGGCGAGCGCGGCCCCGACGGCGCCGACGACGGCCCAGATCAGGACGTTGACACCGAGGCCGTCGGTGAGCAGGGCCGCCGCCAGCAGACCGGCCGCCACTCCGGCGCCCACGACGCCGAATCCCGGCAGCGCCGGACGGGTCGGTGCGGTGGCGACGATCCACGCGGGGTCCGGCGCCTTGGCGGGGGGCGCCCACACCGTGCCCGCCCCGAAGGCGCCTTGCGGCGGTACCCGCGAGCCCGCCGACGCCGGCGGGCGAACGCCCGACGGCGGGGATCCGGCCCCCGGCGCGGACGGCGCCGCCGCAGCCGGGGCCGGGGGAACCGCACCCGAAGGCTCCGCGCCCGAAGACTGGGCGATCGAGGGGTCGGCGGGCGTGGGGCCCGGACGTGGTGCGGGGTCCGGACGTGGTGCGGGCTCGGGCGGATTCTGCTCGGGCCGGTTCGACATGAGTCCCCCTCGGACGTGGCGGGGCACACGGGATCCAGGGGTTCGGCCCCGCGGCGGTGATCGCGACTCTAGGCCGTCCGAGATATTTCTGAACAGGTTCAAATGACCGGACGGGGGCTTGTGTCGCAGAGTTGTGACACAAGCCCCCTCCGCCGACCCGGCGTCAGTAGGCGCCGTAGAGCGAGTAGACGAGGGTGTCCTTCACCGCCGGTCCGAAGGTGGCGGGCCAGGTGCCGAACGGCACCACCGCGTTGCTGTAGGCGCCGGAGCCGGCGGCCCCGGTGGAGAAGTGCATGTTGTTGACGGTGGAGCCGGTCCCGTTGCTGTTGTAGACGAACCAGTACGTGGTGTTCGCCGCCAGCGTGAAGGACACCGGCACCGAGTTCCAGGCGTTGGGCGTCAGCGTGCCGGAGGCCGTCGAGGTGAGGAGCGTGCCCGGCGAGCCGGCGCTGTCGCTGTAGACGGCCAGCTGGAACTGGTTGTTGGGCGCCGCGCTGACGGTGCCGACGTGCACGCTGAGCGAGGTGAGCGCCACCGGGGACGAGCCGGTGGTGACCTTGGACCCGTTCAGGTGGTTGGAGTCGGTGTCGTCGGTGAGGGTGCCGACCGTGCTGGAGCCGATGGTCAGCGGCGGGGCCCCTGCCGTGGTGAACGCGGCGTTCACCGGACCGGCCAGACCGTTGCCCGCGACGTCCTTCACCCCCTGGACGGTGGCGGTGTAACCGGTCGTCAGGGCGAGTGCGGCACTCGGGGTGAGGACGGCCGTGCTGGTGGCCGCGTCGTAGGTGACCGTGCCGGCCACCGGCGTGCCGCCGCTCGTCGTCCGCAGGGTGACGGCCGCGGAGGTGACCGTCGCCGCGTCCAGCGGCTCGCTGAAGGAGAACTTCACCGGTCCGGTGGCGGACACCCCGGTCGCGCCGTTGGCCGGGGTGGTCCCGGTGACGGTGGGTGCGGTGGTGTCCTGGCCGTAGACGGCGGCGTACGAGCCGACCGTGCCGTCGAAGAAGGCGTAGGCCGTGCCCTTGACCGTCTCGATCCGGTACGGCACGGTCTGCCCCTGCCGGGAGATCCCGGTGAGCGTGCCGGAGGCCGAGTTGACCGGCACCATGGCGCGCAGGCCGCGGGTGCCGCCGGTGATGCCGAAGGTGAGCGAGGAGCCGCTCCAGGCGAGGCCGGTGAAGGCGGAGCCGTTGCGGCCGTCGAGCCAGGTGAGCATCTGGCGGCCGGAGACCACCGGCACGCCGCGGGCCTTCGCGGCCGCGATGACCGCGTCCGAGGCGCTGGAGGCGGCGAAGTCGGTGTGGATGTTGGCGCCGATCGCCGCGTAGTAGCCCTTGCTGCCGTACGCGCCGTCGAGCAGCGCGGTGATCGTCGACGGGTAGGACTGCCCGGACTCGTCGGTGAGCTGCGTGGTGGCCTGGTACTCGTCGACGATGCTGCCGTCGGTGTCGGCGAACTTCATGATCATGCCGGTGCCGTTGAAGTAGCCGGGCCGGTCCTGCACGAAGGCCGACGGATAGTAGTAGTAGTCCATGTCGAGCCGGATGCCGTTGGCGAGCTTGGTCTTCGCCTGCGTCGCCCAGTC
Source organism: Kitasatospora sp. NE20-6 (assembly GCF_045862635.1). NCBI lineage: Bacteria > Bacillati > Actinomycetota > Actinomycetes > Kitasatosporales > Streptomycetaceae > Kitasatospora > Kitasatospora sp. NE20-6. Next base: position 78,659 of record NZ_BPRL01000034.1, on the reverse strand, counting down.
GTCCCACTCCACGCAGTGCGTGCGGCTGCTCGACGGGTCGGGCAGCGAGCCGTACTTGGCCTTCCAGGCGGTCAGCTGGCTGCTGTAGAGGCTCTGCAGGTCGGCGGCGGTGCCCCACGGCTTGCAGTTGGTCGTGACGTGCACGCCCACCTCGAAGCCCTCGTCGGTGTAGGCCTGGGCCTGCGCGGCGGTCATCGGGTCGTTGGTGTAGATGTACGAGGAGCCGCGCACGCACTCCCAGTCCGCGACGGAGCACCCGGCGGGCGACTGCCCGATGTAGCTGTCCCAGCGGCCGACGGTGCCGCCGATGCCGTGGTCGTCGCCGCTCATCACGACGACGGCCTTCACGTCGCGCGGGAAGTACCAGAAGCGGGGCAGCGGCTTGTTCGGCGCGTCCATCAGGCCGATGAGGTTGGCGAGGAGCCGCTGCTGCTCGTCGGCGATCGGGATCAGCGCCTTGCCGAGGTCGTTCCAGTCGGCCTGGCCGTTGGTGCCGAAGAACATCTCGGCGGCCTCGTAGCCGTCGGTGCCGTCGCGCTGCTGCCCGGCCCAGGCGATGTTGCCCTGGCGGGTCTGCACGACGGACTTCGCGAGGTCGTAGGTGAAGGCCGCGGCCCGGCCGCTGCCGGCGGTGCGCAGGGTGACGGCCGGGTTGGCGGTGGCGGTGGTGGCGTCGTCGTAGAGCGTGGCGACGGCGGTGGCGCCGTTGAGGGTGTAGCGGTCGGCGGTGCCGTGGAAGCCGATGGTGTCGGCGGTGAGGCCGGCGCCGGGGGCGGCGGCGGTGTCGATCCTGAGGTAGGCGTCGCCGAGGGTGCCGGTCGTCGCGGTGAGGCCGAGCAGGCCGGCGAGCTGCTTGTCGGGACGCATGGCGATCAGCCGGCCGCCGCCGTTGGTCCAGGTGGTGAACATCGAGACCTGGGCGGCGGTGAGGGCCGTCTCGGCGAGGAGCACCACGTCGTGGGCGGCGAGCGCGGCGGCGGTGACGTCCGCGAGGTCGGTCCGCCGGTAGTAGTTGAGGCCCTCGGCCTTGAGGATCTCGGCGTAGTACGCGGTGTACGGGCTGGAGGCGCTGCCGACCAGCAGGATCGGGCCCTCGGTGCCGGGGCCGCTGCCGGGCGGGGTGGTGCCGCCGCCGTCCTGCGTGTAGGTGGCGTAGATGGAGAAGGTGGCGCTCATGGAGCTCATCGCGCCGAACGCGGCGGGCCAGGTGCCGTAGGCGGTGCCGCCGGTGGAGTAGCCGCTGGTGCCGCCGCTCGCGTAGTGCAGGTTGTTGACGGCGCCGCTCGTGCCGTTGGTGTTGTACGCCAGCCAGTACGCGGTGTTGGCGTTGAGCGGGGCGCTGAGGGCGAGGGTGTTCCAGGCGTTGGCCGTGAGGGTGCCGGAGGGGCTGGAGGCGACGAGTGCGCCGGGCTTCCCGGCGGCGTCGGCGTAGACCGCGACCTGGTACTGGTTGTTGGGCGCCGTTCCGACGGCGCCGACGTGCACGCTGATGCCGGTGACGGTGCCGCCGGTGGACCCGGTGACGAACCGGGAGGTGTTGATGTGGTTGGAGTCACCCGAGTCGGTGGAGCCGCCGATCGCGGTGCTGCCGAGGGTCGCGGTGCCCGCCGCCGCCGCCGGCCCCGCGGCGGGCCCGGTGGCCAGCACGGCCCCGGCCAGTACGGCGGCCACCAGGCCGGCCAGACGTCTTCTGAACCTCACACCATCCCCCATATTCCGATCACCGGATCAAAGGCGGAACTGCCGCTACCGGTCTACCGGTCGGGCGGCGGGTGCGTCCTCGAAATCCACACATTCCTGGGCCATGTCACGCACAGTCAGACGGAACGCCCGCCGACCCGGAGCAGGGTCGGCGGGCGTTCGGGCCCACGGCCCGCGTGCGGACCGGCGGGCGGATCGGCGGCGGATCGGCGGGCGGATCGGCGGGCGGCGTCAGCCCTTCACGGAACCCGCGAGCAGGCCCCGGACGAAGTACCGCTGGAGGGCGAAGAAGACGATCAGCGGAATGATCAGCGACAGGAACGCTCCTGCGGTCAGCAGCTCCCAGCGTCCGCCGAAGGAGCCCGTGAGCTGCGCCAGCCGTACGGTCATCGGCGCCACCTCGGGCGTGCCGCCCGCGTAGGTGAGGGCGACCAGCAGGTCGTTCCACACCCACAGGAACTGGAAGATCGCGAACGAGGCGAGCGCCGGCGTGCACAGCGGCAGCACGATGGACCGGAAGATCTTGAAGTGCGAGGCGCCGTCCACGATGGCGGCCTCCATGATGTCCCGCGGGAGCTGCGCGATGAAGTTGTGCAGCAGGAAGATCGCCAGCGGGAGCGCGAACATCGTGTGCGCCAGCCACACCGGCGCGTACGTCCCGCTCAGGTCGAAGGCCGGGATGATCGTGACCGAGCCCAGGTGGGCGCCGCCGGAGAACAGCTGGAGCAGCGGGATCAGCGCCATCTGCAGCGGCACGATCTGCAGCGCGAAGATCAGGAAGAACACCACGTCGCTGCCGCGGAACCGCACCCAGGCGAGCGCGTACGCGGCCATCGCGGCGAGCACCAGCGGGAAGACGGTCGCCGGGATGCTGATCGCCACCGAGTTGACCAGGTACGGCAACAGACCGCCGCTGACGCCGAACCCGCCCTCGAACAGCACCGTGTGGTAGTTGTCCAGCGTGGCGTTCGGGTCGCTGAAGAACGTCCACCAGCCGCTGGACGCCACGTCCTCCTCCGGGCGCACCGAGGTGACCAGGAGGCCGATCGTGGGGATGGTCCAGAGCACGGTGACCACGATCATGAACAGCGAGGCCAGCGGGCTGCTGAACGCGCGCCGTACGGACCGTGCGGGCGGTGCGCCCTCGGCGGGCGTGGCCGGGGAGAGCTTGGCGCTCATCGGTGCTCACGCTCCTTGCGCAGCTGGACGATGTTGTAGATCACCAGGGGGGTCACGGCCAGGAAGAGGATCACCGCGAGTGCGCTGCCGTGCCCGACGTTGAACTGCACGAAGGACTGCGAGTACATCTCGTTGGCGAGCACCTGGGTGCCGAAGTTGCCGCCGGTCATCGTCCGCACGATGTCGAAGGCCTTCAGCGTGGTGATCATGACCGTGGTGAGCACCACCACCAGGGTGGTGCGGATCATCGGGACGGTCACGTACCGGAAGAGCCGGAAGCCGCGGGCGCCGTCGAGCCGGGCGGCCTCGGTGATCTCGTCCGGGATGGCCTTGATCGCCGCCGACAGCACGACCATCGCGAACCCGGTCTGCACCCAGACCATGACGATCATGAGCAGGAAGTTGTTGAGGGGGTGGCTGAGGATCCAGTTCGGCGGGTCGTCCCAGCCGAGGCTGACGGCCAGCTGGCTGAGCAGGCCGATCTGCGGCTGGGAGGGGTCGCGGTCCTCGTAGACGAACTTCCAGATGATCGACGCGCCGACGAGGGAGATCGCCATCGGCATGAACAGCAGCGACTTGTAGATCGCCTGGCCGCGCATCCGGTCGACCAGCAGGGCGAGCAGCAGGCCCGCGCCGGTGGCGGCCAGCGGGGCGACGACGAGCCACTGGAAGGTGTTCCACAGCACCTGGTGGATCGAGTCGGTGGTGAACGCCCAGCCGTAGTTGCGGCCGCCGACCGCCTTCGTCGAGTCGTCGTTGTAGAAGCTCAGGTACACCGTGCGGATGAGCGGCACGATGAGGCCGACCACCAGCAGCAGCGCGGCCGGGCCCAGCATGACGCCGATCGACAGCGGCCGGGAGAGCCGTCCGCTCGCCCGGCCCGCGGCGAAGAAGACCAGGAGCAGGATGCCGAGAAAGCCGGCGACCGCGCCGACGCTGTTGCCTAGCTTGATCGTCGCGTCCGTCCACGCCGAGTCGGCGAGGTGGACGGCGTGGACCGGTGCCGTGGGCATGCGGAGGGTCCTTCCTCGGACATGGGGAGGGGCAGCGCGGGTGGGTGGAGCCCGCGCTGCCCGGGGTGGCCGACGGTTACTGCGGCCAGGCCGCGTCGATGTCGGCCGCCACCTTCTGGATGGACTGGCCCTCGGCGAACCACGCCGTGAACGACTTCCACTCCTGGCCCGCGCCGACGGCGGCCGGCATCAGGTCGGAGGCGTCGAACCGGAAGGTGGCGGCCGGGTCGGTCAGCGCCTCGGCGGACAGCTTGTCGATCGGGTCCGTGTAGAGGCTCTTGTCCACGCCCTGGTTGGCGGAGACCCAGCCGGGCGAGGTCTTGACCCGGCTGCTCGCCCAGTCGCTGCTCGACAGGTAGTTCTGCACGGCCTGGACCTCGGGCCGGTCGGAGAAGGCGGCCAGGAACTCGCCGCCGCCGATGACCGGGTTCTTGATCTCGGGGTTCACCGCCGGCAGGTGGAAGGCGAAGATGTCGCCGTCCGGGTCGATCTTGGTGCCCTTGGGCCACTGCGCGCGGTAGAACGACGCCTGCTGCAGCATCGCGCACTTGTTGGTGAGGATCGGGGCGCCCGCGTCCTGGAAGGTCGTGGTGGCGATCGACTTCACGTCACCGATGCCCGCGTTGACGAACGCCGGGTTCTGCATCCAGTCGGCCACCGTCTTCATCGAGCCGGTGATCTGCGCGTCGCTGAACTTGATCTTGTGGGAGACCCACTGGTCGTAGACGTCACCGCCGTACGAGCCGAGCACGGCCTGCTCGACCCAGTCGGTGGCCGGCCAGCCGGTGGCGGTGCCGGAGGCGATGCCGCCGCACCACGGCTTGGCGCCGCCCGAGGTCGCGATCCTGTTGCTGAGGCCCATCAGCTCGGCCCAGGTCTTGGGCACCTCGTAGCCGGCCTGCTTGAACGACTTCGGCGAGTACCAGACCAGCGACTTCATGTTGGCGCTCATCGGCGCCGCGTAGAAGGTGCCGTTGACGGAGCCGTAGGTCTTCCAGACCGGGCTCCACTTGTCCTCGTTGGTGACGGTCTGCGCCGGCGGCTTGGCGACCTTTCCGGTCTTCACCATCTGGGCGAGCAGGCCCGGCTGAGGGATGATCGCGAAGTCCGGGGCGTTGCCGCCGCTCACCCGGACGGGGAGCTGGGACTCGAAGTCGTTGGAACCCTCGTACGAGATCTTGATGCCCGTACATTTGCTGAAGTCGGCCCAGGACTTCTCCAGCGAGTCGGACTCCGGGCTGAGGATCGATGCGAACATCGTCACCTTCTTGCCCGCGTGACCCGCGTACGGCTGGAACTGGGCGCAGTCGCCGGTGAGGGTCGGTGCAGCGGACGAGGCGGAATCGTCCTTCGAGGAGCTGTTCGAACACGCCGCAGTGAGTGCCAGGGCGAGTACGGCGGGGGCGGCCAGCAGGCGCCGCCGCGTGTGGGAAGTCATCGGCAGGCCTCGCAGGCGATCGTCGTGGTGGTCAATGCGGTCCTCCTCGCCAGGGCACCGAGATGCCGGCCGTAAGACAGAACAACACTGCGCTGAACCGGTTGATCGAGCTGTGCCCAGCAGTCGCTGGCTTGAAGACGTTAACTCACGGGTTACCCCACGCCAAGATCCACGTTCGACCTTCATCACGCAGTGTCCCGGTCGTAACACGGCCGTGCTGGAGGACCGCCGCCCCCGGCGGCCCTCCGGCGCCGGTCAGAGCCGGACGGGCAGCTCCCTCAGGCTGTTGACCACCGTCGTCGGGTTCGGCCGCAGATCTCCCTCGCCGACCGCGAGCCGGAGCCGCGGGAAGCGCGCGAACAGCGCGGGAAGCGCCACGGCCGCCTCCAGCCGGGCCAGCGGGGAGCCCGGGCACACGTGCGGGCCGTGCCCGAAGGACAGGTGCCGGGAGGGGGCCCGGGTGACGTCGAACAGCTCGGCGGTGACGCCGTGCTGCAGGGGGTCGCGGCCGATGGCGTTGTAGGAGATCAGCACCGCGTCTCCGGCCGGGATCACGGTCTCCCCGACCGCGACGTCCTCGGTGGTGAAACGGAACAGGAAGTTGCTCGTCGGAGGCGTCCAGCGGAGCGACTCCTCGACCACCGCGGACCACGCCACCTCACCCGCACGGGCCAGCTCCAGCTGGTCCGGATGCGCCAGGAGCGCCCGCACCGCGTTGGTGATCAGGTTGACCGTCGTCTCGTGCCCCGCCGCGATGATCACCCGCAGGGTGGCGGCGGCCTCCGCGTCGCTCAGCGCGCCGCCCTCGACGTCGGCCGCCAGCAGCGCGCTGACGAGGTCGTCGCCGGGCTCGGCACGGCGGCGGGCCACCAGGTCCGCCACGAGCACGTTGAGGGCCGCGATGGTGGCCGGCACGTCCGCCGGCCGGGTGGTGCTGGAGAAGAACCGCTCGTACAGCTCGCGGATGTACGCGTGGTCGTCCTCCGGCACGCCGAGCAGCCAGCCGATCACCGACATCGGCAGCGGGAAGGCGAACGCCGTCTTGAGGTCGACGACCGGACCGGCCGCCTCCACCTCGTCGAGCAGCCGGGCGGTGATCCGCTCGATCCGGGGCCGCATCAGCTCGACCCGCCGCGGGGTGAACGCCTGCGCGACGATCGCCCGCAGGCGGCGGTGCTCGGCGCCGTCCGTGGTGACCATCGACGGGCCCGGGACGGCGAGGCCGATCAGCGGCCACGTCGCCGGCACCTCGCCCCTCCGGTACGCCCCCCAGTGCGTGGCGTCCTTCACCAGCCGGGCGTCGGTCAGCAGCTGCCGGGCCTCCTCGTGCCGGGTCACCGCCCAGCCGCGCACGCCCAGCAGCTCGACCGGCACCGCCGGGCCCGCGGCGCGCAGCAGCGCACCCTCCGCGGCGTTGTCCCGCGCCAGCGGGTCCATCACGATCGGCTCGGCCGTCATCGCCCCTCCAGGGGAATCGTCACTCCAGGAACCCCCGTTCCCGCCCTCGCCCTGCCGGGTCACCCCGCGACGTAGCCCGGGGTGAACGCCACCGGCAGGGCCATCAGGCCGCGCACCCACGCCGAGGGACGCCACACGAGGGCGCTCTCGGAGACCGCGAGACGGATGTCCGGCAGGCGGTCCAGCAGCACCTCGATCGCCGTGGCGGCGATCACCTCGGCCGCCTCCCGTGCCGGGTACGGGCAGCCGTGGTCGCCGTGGGAGAAGCTCAGGTGGGCGCGGTTGCCCTCGGCGGGGCGGCCGGCGTCGTCGCGGACCGTCGGATCGGCGTTGGCCCCGGCGAAGCCGAGCAGCACCATGTCGCCCCTGGCGATCTGCTGCCCGCCGAGCTGCACGTCCCGGGTGGCCCAGCGGCCCGCGAAGATCTGCGTCGGGGGGTCCTCCCAGAGCGCCTCGCCGAGCGCCTGCCCGATCGACCGCCGTCCGCCGGAGAGCGAGGCGGCGAAGCGGTCGTCGGTGAGCATGAGCCGCAGCGCGTTGGAGATCCAGTACGCGCACGGCTGGTGGCCGGCGATGAGCAGCACCCGCAGGTCGCGCATCACCTCGTCGTCGTCGAGCCCGGCGTCGTGCCCCAGCAGCCGCGACGCGAGGTCGGCGGCGGGCCGCTCCCGGCGGTGCCGCACCAGGCCGTGCATGACGGACAGCAGCTGCTGCGCGCCCTCCTGCGCGTCGGCGCCGCCGTCGAGCATCGCCAGCAGGCCCTTGATCAGCACCGGCGCCTCGTCCTCGTCGAGGCCGAGCACCCGGCAGAGGACCATCAGCGGCATCCGGTGCGCGTACTCGGCGACGAGGTCCACCTCGCCGCGGCCCGCGAAGCCGTCGACGAGACGGTCCGCGACCTCCTCGGAGATGCTGCGCAGCTCGTACGGGTCGATGCCCGCCAGGGCGTCGGTCACGGCGGTGCTGCGGCGCTGGTGCTCGGCGCCCTCCGTGTAGAGGATCGACGGGACGGGCGCCATCATCGGCTTGAGCGGCCAGTCCTCGGGGATGTGCGGCCACTGGTTCCAGCGTGCGGAGTCGCGGCCGAACACCTTGGGCCGGCCGGTCACGAGCTGGAGCTCGCGGTAGCCGATGACCAGCCAGGCCGGGACGCCGCCGGCGAGTTCCACCGGGGCGACCGGGCCGTGCTGGTCGCGCAGCTCCTGGTAGACGGCGCCCGGGTCGGTCTGGAACCGCGGCCCGTACAGCGGCGCCGCGTCCGCGTGGGCCGGGCAGCCGGGCGGCGGGGTGGTCGCGGGCTCGGTCACGGGGTGTCCTCTCCGGTGGTCTGGGCCTGGGCCAGGTGCTGCAGGTGGCGGACGAGCTCGATCAGCACCTGTTTGCTCGACGTGCGGTCCCGGGCGTCGCAGTCGATCAGCGGCACGTGGGCCCCGAGGTCGAGGGCGGCCCGGATCTCGTCGAGGGTGTGCTCCTGCGGCCCGAAGTTGTTGCGGGCCACCACGAACGGCGTGCCGTGGTGCTCCAGCCGGTCGATGGCGTACCAGGACTCCTCCAGCCGGCGGGTGTCCACCAGCACGACGGCGCCGAGCGCGCCGCTGAAGAGCCGGTCCCACAGGAACCAGAAGCGTTCCTGCCCGGGCGCGCCGAAGACGTAGAGCACGTTCTCGGCGTTGAGCGTGATGCGCCCGAAGTCGAAGGCCACCGTGGTCGACCGCTTGCCCTGGATGCCGGAGAGGTCGTCGATGCCCTCCCCCGCCCGGGTCATGGTCTCCTCGGTGTTGAGCGGGCGGATCTCGCTCACCGAGCCGACGAGCGTGGTCTTGCCGACGCCGAAGCCGCCCACCACGACGATCTTCAGACCGTTCGTCGCGGTGCTGCTCAGCGGTGCTCTGGCCGGGGCGGCGGTGTCAGAGCTGTTGGAGACCATGCAGTACCTGCTTCAGCGTGTCGAGGTCGGGCAGCCGGGCCTTGGTGGGCGCGAACCGCGGATGGCGGGCGGTGATCCGGCCCGTCTCCAGCAGGTCGCCGAGCAGGATCTTCACCACGCTGACCGGCAGGCCGAGCTCGGCGGCGATCTCCACGACGGCGATCGGGTCGGCGCACAGGGTGAGGATGCGGGCGTGCTCGGACTGCATGCCGGGCACGGGCTCCTGCTCGGCGACGATCAGCGTCACCAGGTCGAACGCGTGCTCCGGCGGCCGGCTGCGGCCGCGGGTCACGGTGTAGAGCCGGTCCGGGTCCTCGTCCCGGCCGGGCAGCCGCCGGGTCACACCCCGGCCTCGATCTCGCGCGGCGGGGCGCTCAGGAACACCCCGATCTGCTCGATCAGCCCCTGCATGTTGTGCCCGACGACGCCGACGTCGGCGTCGTCGTCGGTGACCACGGCGAGGTGGGCGCCCTCACCGGCGGCGACGATGCACAGGATGCCGCCGTGGAACTCGGTCATCGACTGCCGGACGCCGCCGCTGCGGTCGCCGAACTCCATCGAGGCGCCGTGCGCGAGGCTCTGCATCCCGGAGGCGATGGCGGCGAGCTGGTCGGCGCGGTCGGCGCCGAGGCCGGCGGTGTGGCAGAGCTTCAGGCCGTCGGCCGAGAGCACCAGGGCGTGCCGGGCACCGGGGGTGGCGCTCAGCAGGTTCTCCAGGAGCCAGTCGAGGTCGCGGTCGGTGCTGCTGCTCATCAGGCATCGTCCTTCGGATGGGCGTCGGGGGACTCGGCCCCTTGCAGGGCCTTGCGGAAGGCGCCGAACCGGGCGGCCGAGAGGGCCGCTCCGGCGCGGTCGGAGCGCGGTGCCGGGGTGGGCTCGGCCTCCGGGGTGGCCGCCGCCAGGGTCTGGCCGCGGCGACGCTGCGGCAGGCCGGTCCCGGGGGCGGTCGGGGAGTCGTGGCCGGCCCCGGTGCGGGCGCCGGCGGGGGTCGGTGCGGTCTCCGGCGCCGGGCGGACGGCCTGGGCCGGGCGGGCCGCGGGGAGTGCGGGCGTGGCGGTGCGGCGGTCGGGCGCCGCCGCGAGGGCCTTGGTCAGCACGGGGGCGGGGTGGGTGACGAGCTGCTCGGGGATCAGCACGACGACGCCCGTGCCGCCGCGGGCGGACGGCCGGAAGGAGATCGACAGGTCGTGCTTGCGGGCCAGCGAGCCGACGACGGCCATGCCGAGCCGGGTACCGGCGGAGAGTGCGGTGAGGTCCAGCGGCTCGGCCGAGACGGCGTGTTCGGCGCGGCGCAGCCAGCTCTCGCTGAGGCCGAGGCCGCCGTCCTCGACGGTGATGACGAGGCCGGAGTGCACCTCCTCGACGTAGACGTGCACCTCGGCCGGCGGGGCGGAGAAGTTGGCCGCGTTGTCGAGGAGTTCGGCGAGGGCGTGCATGACGCCCTCGGCGGCGAAGCCCGCGACGGCGGCGGTGGAGGCGGAGTGCAGGCGGACGCGCTGGTAGGCGCCGATCCGGCCGAGGGCGCCGCGCAGGATCGACTCGACGCCGATCGGCTTCGTCCAGCGGCGGCCGGAGCGGGCGCCGGTGAGCACGGCGATGGAGTCGGCCATCCGGCCGACCTGGGCGGTGGAGTGGTCGAGGGCGAGGAGGTCGCCGAGGACGTCGTCGCCGTGCCGGTGCTGCATCTCGCGCAGTTCGGCGTGCATGCTGGTGGCCAGTGCCTGGACGCGTCCGGCGGCGGTGGCGCAGACGGCCAGGGCGGCGGCCCGCTGGCGCTCGCCGCGGGAGACCTCGACGGCGATGCGGCGCAGCAGCGCGTGGTGCACGGGGAGGTCGTGCCGGGCGAGCACGGCGTCGACCGAGGCTCCGGCGCGCAGGCGGGTGACCACGTCGGGCAGCACCGTGTCGCGCAGCGCGGTGAGTTCGGTGCGCTCGCGGACGGCGGCGGTGTGCGCCTCGTGCAGGCCGGCGAGTTCGGTGCGCAGGGATTCCTCGACGGCGTGGGCGTGCGCGAGGCCTGCGCGGTCCTCGCGGGCCTCCGCCTGGGCGGTGACGAGGGCGGCCCGGAGGGAGCCCGCGGTGGTGTGGGCGGCGTTGAGTTCGGCGTGCAGGGTGCCTGCGGCGGCGGTGTGCCCGGCGAGTTCGCGGCGGGTGTCGGCGAGCAGGCGCTCGGCCTGCCGGGCCCGGCCGTCGAGGCGGGCGGCGTGCCACACCAGGAGGCACCAGAGGGCGGTGGTGACGGCCAGGGCTCCGGCGACGGCCGCGCGGTGGGCGGAGGGGGTGAGGGCGAGGGCGGCCGCGGCGGCCCCGGCTCCGAGGACGATCCCGGCCGCGGCCCGGATCGCGGGCCCGCTGTCGTGTCCCTGGGTCGCTGCCCGGGCGGGGCGCGTGCGGGCTCTCATCAGTCTGATCCTCGTGCGGGCGTCGGCTGCGGAACGGACGACCGCGCGCCGGGCGACCGGAGGCGCACCCGTGGCGCACACCGGGCATTTGATCGGTACACGCGGTCAGCAGATCATAACCATTCAGCTTCGGTCCTCGACGCGCGAGTTGACTGCCCGTCGCGCTTCCGGACGCTCCGCGCCCGCACCACCCGACGGCCTCCACCAGGCCTCCACGGATCCACCATCCCGCCGCCGCCTGCCGGTCGGCCCGCGGCCGCCGACCGACCGCTCCCGACCGCGCCCGCCCGCCCGCATCCACCCGCTCCCGCCCGCACCCCGACGGGGGCGGACGGGCGGCGGCCCGGATCAGGCGAGAGCGGCCTCCACCTCCTGGCGGAGCCGGACGACGTCCACGCCGCGGCCGGAGATCACCCGGCCGCCGAGGCCCTGCTCCTCCCTCAGCAGGCCGAGCAGGATGTGGCCGTCGGAGATCTCGAGGCCCTTGAGCCGGACCGTCTCGCGCAGCGAGAGCTCCAGCGTCCGGCGGGCGTCGGCCGCGAACCTGCTGCGGGTGCGCTCGCGCCGTCCGGTGGCCGGCTTCCGCTCCAACGCCCCTTCTCCGAAGGCCGATTCGACGGCTTCCCGGACGGCGTCCAGGTCGACGCCGATGGCGGCCAGGGCCGGGCCGTCGACGTCGCCGCCGGCCAGCCGCCGCACGTCGGCGCGGACGGCAGGGTGGTCGAGGCCGACGCCGGCCAGCAACCCGGCCACCGGGGTGGCGGGTTCGCGGACCAAGGCGAGCAGGAGGTGCTCGGTGCCCACCCGCTCGTGCCGGAGTTCCTGTGCTTCCTGCTGGGCCTGCACCACGACGCGTCGTGCGCTGTCGGTGAACCGTTCGAACACGGTCAGCCCTCCTCTCTCGAACCGAAGATCCGGCGTGCGTACTTCTTGTGCACCGCCTGCCGGCTGACACCCAGGCAGGAGGCGATCTCCTGCCAGGACCATCCCTGCGCGCGGGCGTTGCCGACCTGGAGGTCCTCCAGCCGGTCGGCGAGGTCGCGCAGGGCCCGGACGGCCCGGAGGCCGATCGCGGGGTCGCGGCTGCTCGCGTCCGCCGCGAGCTGTTTCGTCTCGCTCATGCTGTCAACCTAGGTTGACATCTCCCGCATGTCAACCCAGGTTGACGCCTGCGCCGGCGCCGCCCGCCGCGCTACGTCGACCAGTGGGCCCGGTCGTTGGGGTTCCGCTCGCCGTCCGCCGGCATTCTTCGACCGCGGCGCTTGCCGGTCCGCCGCGAGCGGGCGTACGCCTCCAGTTCCGCCAGCCAGCGCGCCCGGTCCGCCTCCAGCACGGCCAGCGCACGCAGCAGCGCGGCCTCGTCCCGCTGGTACGGACCGGCCAGCCCGGCCAGGCGGTCGAGCGTGCCGTGGAAACCGAGCGGCCGGTACAGCTGCACGCACGAGCGCAGCGCCGCCACCCGCGCCCGCAGCGGCAGTGCCGGGTCCGCCACCCGGCGCGCATGCCAACCGAAGCTCATCCTGCCGCCACCTCCAGAAGTCGAGCCTGCTTCCGCGCGCTCCCCCGGCGCCCCGCGTTCGTCAGTAACATGCCAACAAATGCGTCCGGCGGCCACCCCGCCCCCGCGCCACGGCCCGGGCGGCGACGGCCCCCGCAGCACCGGGACGGAACGTCCATGACGGGATAATCCCGGACCGTCCGGAATTGCTACCCTCGCAGCATGAGCCCGAGCACCCCAGGCCCCCAGGTCACCGACGTCTCGGCCCTGCTGGCCCACACGAGCCACGTCCTCGCCACCCGGATGACGGCCGCCTTCGGCGAGCTCGGCATCACACCGCGCGCCTTCTGCGTCCTCCACCACGCCCTGGAGGAGGAGCGCACCCAGATCCAGCTCGCCGAGCTCTCGGACCTCGACAAGACCACGATGGTCGTCACGGTGGACGAGCTCGAACAGGCCGGACTGGCCGAGCGGCGGCCGTCCACCACCGACCGCCGGGCACGGATCATCCACGTCACCCCGGCCGGCGAGGTGGCCGTGACCGAGGGCGCGGGGATCGCCGACCGGGTGCACCAGGAGGTGCTCGACGCCCTGCCCGGCGACGAGCGGGAGGTGTTCGCCCGGGCGCTGGCGAGACTGTCGGAGGGCATCCTCGCCACCCCGGTGGAGTCCGACCGCCCGGTGCGGCGGGCGCGCCGGGCCCGAAGCTGATCCCGAAAAAGATAGTCCCATACAAAACCATCTGCTAGCGTCTCACCTGTTCCCGACGAAGCAGGAGGCGACGCCATGCGCCCGCACGCCCTCACCACCCCGCGCCCCACCCCCCGTCCGCGGCCCTCCGAGGCGCCCGCCGCCTCACGCCGGGCGGCCCTCGCGGTGCTCTGCGCAGGCATGCTCATGGTCATCCTGGACGGCAGCATCGTCACCGTCGCCCTCCCGGCCATCCAGCGCGACCTGGACTTCTCCCCCGCCGACCTCACCTGGACGGTCAACGCCTACGCCATCGCCTTCGGCGGCCTGCTCCTCCTCGCCGGACGCCTCGGCGACCTCCTCGGCCGCCGCCGGATCTTCGTCGCCGGAATCGCCGTCTTCACCCTCGCCTCGCTGCTCTGCGGCCTCGCCACCAGCCGCGAGATGCTGGTGGCAGCCCGGTTCGGACAGGGCGCCGGCGGCGCCATGGCCTCCGCCGTCAGCCTCGGCATGATCGTCACGCTCTTCCCCGAACCCGCCGAACGGGCCCGCGCCATCGGCGCGTTCAGCTTCGTCGGAGCCACCGGCGCCTCCATCGGCCAGGTCCTCGGCGGCATCCTCACCGAGGCCGCCGACTGGCACTGGATCTTCTTCGTCAACCTGCCGATCGGGCTCACCGCCGCCCTCGTCGCCCTGCGCGTCCTCGCCGACGACCGCGGGCCCGGCCTGTCCGGCGGACACACCGACCTCCTCGGCGCCCTGCTGGTCACCGCCGGCCTGATGCTCACCGTCCACACCGTCGTCGGGACCGCCGCCCACGGCTGGACCTCCCCCCGCACCCTCGGCGAGGCAGGCGTCTCCGCCGCCCTGCTCGGCGCGTTCGTCGCCCGTCAGGCCACCACCGACCGGCCGCTCCTGCCGCTCCGCATGTTCCGCTCCCGCAACGTCACCGTCGCCAACCTCGTCCAGGTGCTCGCCATCGCCGCGATGTTCGGCTTCCAGATCCTCACGGCCCTCTACCTGCAGAACGTCCTCGGCTACGGCCCGCTCGCCACCGGTCTCGCCCTGCTCCCCGCAGCCGTCCTCATCGGCGGCGTCTCGCTCGGCCTCTCCGCCCGGCTCAACGCCCGCTTCGGCGAACGCGCCACCCTGCTCGCCGGGCTCACCCTGCTGACCGCCGCCCTCGCCCTGCTCGCACGACTCCCCGTGCACGCCGACTACGCACTGCACCTGCTGCCCACCATGCTGCTCGCCGGCGGCGGCGGGCTCGTCCTCTCCGGCCTCACCGTGCTCGGCATGTCCGGCGCCGGGCCCGAGGACGCCGGAGCGGCGTCCGGCCTCTTCAACACCACGCAGCAGGTCGGCGCCGCGCTCGGCGTCGCCGTCCTCTCCAGCCTCGCCACCGCCCGCGCCGACCGCCTCACCGCCGACGGCCACGCCCGGGCCGAGGCCCTGACGGCCGGGTTCCACCTCGCCTTCGGCACCGGCGCCGGCCTCCTCGCCGCCGCCCTCGTCGTCAGCGCGGTCCTGCTCCGCCGCCCGGCGCCCCTGGCCGCCGGTCCGGGCCGGCACGGCACCCCGGAGGCCGCCCGCCGGTGATCCGCGGACGGCCCGGAGACGCCGGGGGCGGCGGGGGACGGCCCTCGTCCCCCGCCGCCGCCGGCGGTGGTCCTCCGCCCCCGCAGCAGGCAGCACGAACGGGAGGAGCGGTGGAGCCGCAGCCCTCGCAGAGGTAGCAGCTGCCGGCGCGGCGCATCTTCGTGCCGCAGGAGAAGCAGAGCGGCGCGTCGGCGTTGAGGCCGAGCTGGATCTCCACGAGCTCCGTGGAGTTGTGGGCCTTCGCCGGGACGGCCTTCGGCTTCTCGGCCACGGGCTCCACCGCCTTGGGGGCGGCGAGCGGCGCGGACTGCGCGAGGCCCTCGACGTCGACGTCCTCCTCGACGGGCTCGTAGGAGCCGGTCTCCAGGTGGCGGGTCCGCTCCTCCACCGAGTGGATGCCCAGCGCGGAACGCGTCTCGAACGGCAGGAAGTCGAGCGCCAGGCGGCGGAAGATGTAGTCGACGATCGACTGCGCCATCCGCACGTCCGGGTCGTCGGTCAGACCGGCCGGCTCGAAGCGCATGTTGGTGAACTTCGAGACGTAGGTCTCCAGCGGCACGCCGTACTGCAGGCCGACGGAGACGGCGATGGAGAAGGCGTCCATCATGCCCGCGAGGGTCGAGCCCTGCTTCGACATCTTGAGGAAGACCTCGCCGAGGCCGTCGTCCGGGTAGGAGTTGGCCGTCATGTAGCCCTCGGCGCCGCCGACCGTGAAGGAGGTGGTGATGCCCGGGCGGCCCTTGGGGAGGCGCTTGCGGACGGGGCGGTACTCGACGACCTTCTCGACCGCGGCGACGGGCGCCGCCGCCGGCTTCTCCTCGACCGCGGGGGTCTTGGTCTTGGCGGAGAGCGGCTGGCCGACCTTGCAGTTGTCGCGGTAGATCGCGAGCGCCTTCACGCCGAGCTTCCACGCCTCGAAGTAGATCTCCTCGACCTCTTCGACGGTGGCGTTCTCCGGCATGTTGACCGTCTTCGAGATCGCGCCGGAGATCCACGGCTGGATCGCCGACATCATCCGCACGTGGCCCATCGGCGAGATGGAGCGCTCGCCCATCGCGCAGTCGAAGACCTCGTAGTGCGCGGCCCTGAGGCCGGGGGCGCCGATGACGTTGCCGTTCTCGGCGATGTGCGCGACGACCGCCTCGACCTGCTCCGGCTGGTAGCCGAGGCGCTGGAGGGCGCGCGGCACGGTGCCGTTGACGATCTGCATCGAACCGCCGCCGACGAGCTTCTTGAACTTCACCAGGGCGAGGTCCGGCTCGACACCGGTGGTGTCGCAGTCCATCATCAGGCCGATCGTGCCGGTCGGGGCCAGCACGGACGCCTGCGCGTTGCGGAAGCCGTTCTGCGCACCGAGGCGGAGCACGTCGCCCCAGGTGTCGGTGGCGGCGGCCCAGACCGGGGCGTCGAGGTCGTCGACGGCCACGGAGGCGGCGTTCGCGTCGGCGTGCTGCTGCATGACCTGCTGGTGCGGGGCCGCGTTGCGGGCGTAGCCGTCGTACGGGCCGACGACACCGGCGAGTTCGGCGCCGCGGCGGTAGGCGGTGCCGGTCATCAGCGAGGTGATGGCGCCGGCGAGCGCGCGGCCGCCCTCGGAGTCGTACGCGTGGCCGGTGGCCATCAGCAGGGCGCCGAGGTTGGCGTAGCCGATGCCGAGCTGGCGGTAGGCGCGGGTGGTCTCGCCGATCTTCTCGGTCGGGAAGTCGGCGAAGCAGATGGAGATGTCCATCGCGGTGATGACCAGCTCGACGACCTTGGCGAAGGTCGCGGCGTCGAACGTGTCGTCGTCGCGCAGGAACTTCATCAGGTTGAGCGAGGCGAGGTTGCAGCTGGAATTGTCCAGGTGCATGTACTCGGAGCACGGGTTGGACGCATTGATGCGGCCGGACTCCGGGCAGGTGTGCCAGCGGTTGATGGTCGAGTCGTACTGGATGCCGGGGTCGGCACAGGCCCAGGCGGCCTCGGCCATCTTGCGGAAGAGCTTCTTGGCGTCGACGGTCTCGATGACCTCGCCGGTCATGCGGGCGCGCAGGCCGAACTCGGTGCCGTTCTCGACCGCGGTCATGAACTCGTCCGAGACGCGGACGGAGTTGTTGGCGTTCTGGTACTGGACGGACGCGATGTCGTCGCCGCCCAGGTCCATGTCGAAGCCGGCGTCCCGCAGGGCGCGGATCTTCTCCTCCTCCTTCACCTTGGTCTCGATGAAGGCCTCGACGTCCGGGTGGTCGACGTCGAGCACGACCATCTTCGCCGCGCGGCGGGTGGCGCCGCCGGACTTGATCGTGCCGGCGGAGGCGTCGGCGCCGCGCATGAAGGACACCGGGCCGGAGGCGTTGCCCCCGGAGGAGAGGAGCTCCTTGGAGGAGCGGATGCGGGAGAGGTTGAGGCCGGCGCCGGAACCGCCCTTGAAGATCATGCCCTCTTCCTTGTACCAGTCGAGGATCGACTCCATGGAGTCGTCGACGGCCAGGATGAAGCAGGCGGACACCTGCTGGGGCTGCTTGGTGCCGACGTTGAACCAGACCGGCGAGTTGAAGCTGAAAATCTGGTGGAGGAGGGCGTGGGTCAGCTCGTGCTCGAAGATCTCGGCGTCGTCCGGGGACGTGAAGTACCCGTTCTTCTCGCCGGCCGCGCGGTAGGTGAGCACCACGCGGTCGATGATCTGCTTGAGGCTCCACTCGCGCTGCGGGGTGCCCACGGCGCCGCGGAAGTACTTCGAGGTCACGATGTTGACCGCGTTGACCGACCAGGAGTCGGGGAACTCGACGCCGCGCTGCTCGAAGTTGATCGAGCCGTCGCGCCAGTTGGTCATGACGACGTCGCGGCGCGCCCAGGTGACCTCGTCGTAGGGGTGGACGCCAGGGGTGGTGTAGATGCGCTCGATCCGCAGACCGCCCTTGGGAGCCTTGCCGGTCCCCTTGACCGCCTTCTCGGACTTCGACCCGCGTGCGGAACCGCTCGTCGTGTCTGTCACTTCTTCTCCTCCTCCTGGGCAAACGCCCTGGACGCCCCGATGCTTCCGGCTTACGGGGCACCCGGTGGTTCGCTTCTCCTGGTGTGCGGGCAGCCTCGGACACGGGCCGCTGTCGCACGATGTGTGGTGTTGTGTGCCGTCGGTGAGGGCACGCCCGGCCGCGGACGGCCGGGGGCCGCGCCGGTCAGGGCGCGGCGGCGGGGGGCGGCACCACGGTGCCGCACTCCGGAACGAAAGGCTGTTCGGCGCGGAGCTCCGCGATGGCGGCCTCGAAGTCCTCAAGGCCGTCGAAGGCCCGGTACACGGACGCGAACCTGAGGTATGCGACCACGTCGAGCTCCTTCAGCGGCCCGAGTATGGCCAGACCCACGTCGTGGGTGGACAGCTCGGCGCTGCCGGAGGCGCGCACGCACTCCTCGACCCGCTGGCCGAGCTGCGCGAGCGCGTCCTCGGTGACCGGCCGGCCCTGGCAGGCCTTGCGGACGCCCGAGATCACCTTCTCCCGGGAGAAGGGCTCGGTGACGCCGCTGCGCTTGATCACCATCAGGGTCGCGGTCTCGACGGTGGTGAACCGCCGACCGCAGTCGGGGCACTGCCGGCGACGGCGGATGGAACTGCCGTCGTCACTGGCACGGCTGTCCACGACACGGCTGTCCTGATGCCGGCAGAAGGGACAGTGCACCGGGGGGACTCCCTCTCTGGCGGCGTAGCAGCGGACCACGACACTCTACGCGATGGATGCGGGCCGACGGCAACCTCGACCACAACCTGTAGGCCTGAGCGGAGAGACTGGCACAAGATCTGGGCTCCGGGGGCACGCCACGCCGGACGGGAGAGCGGCTTTCCGGGGGCTTCGACGGGGCCCGGAACCGGACGGGTCGAAATCTTCGGCAGGGGTGAAATAGACTGCCGGAGTCGAACATTTAATCGATGTACACCCAAAGCCTTGATCGAGTCAGCGGACTGCTAAATAATTCACTCGAACGTGTGTTTGGCGCAACCTTTCGATAGGGGCACCAGTTGAGCGGGGCAAGGGAGAAACGCCTGTCCAAGAGGGGCCGCCATGAACGCCGTAGAACTCAAGAGCAACTCCATCCCGGTGCAGGAGCGCTCCGCTCGCACCACGGACCAGCAAGGCGTGGACCACAGCATGAGCCGTAGCCAGCCGATCGAGCACGCTGCCGTGCAGGATGCCGTGCTCGGCGCGCCCACCCCGACCCGCTCCCTCCCCGGCCGTCCCCCCGGCATCCGCACCGACGAGGCCGGACTGACCGAACGCCAGCGCCGCGTGATCGAAGTCATCAGGGACTCGGTCCAGCGCCGGGGCTACCCGCCCTCCATGCGGGAGATCGGCCAGGCCGTCGGCCTGTCCTCCACCTCGTCCGTCGCCCACCAGCTGATGGCCCTGGAGCGCAAGGGCTTCCTCCGCCGCGACCCGCACCGTCCCCGCGCGTACGAGGTCCGCGGCGTCGAGGTCGCCCGCCCCAACACCGCCGAGACGGCCGGCCGGCCGTCCACCTCGTACGTGCCGCTCGTCGGCCGGATCGCCGCCGGCGGCCCGATCCTCGCCGAGCAGACGGTCGAGGACGTGTTCCCGCTGCCGCGCCAGCTCGTCGGCGAGGGCGAACTGTTCGCCCTGACCGTCCGCGGCGACTCGATGATCGAGGCGGCGATCTGCGACGGCGACTGGGTCACCGTGCGCCGCCAGCCGGTCGCCGAGAACGGCGACATCGTCGCCGCGATGATCGACGGCGAAGCAACCGTCAAGCGCCTGAAGCGCGAGGACGGGAAGATCTGGCTGATGCCGCACAACGCCGCGTACGACCCGATCCCCGGCGACAACGCGACCATCCTCGGCAAGGTCGTCGCGGTGCTCCGCCGCCTCTGACCGCCGACGAGCCCCACCCGTCGCCGACCCGCGCGACACCCCGCAGCGGCTTCGACAGCAGCACCGGCGGCAGCGCCGGTACACGGCAGGGCCCGGAAGGCGCACACGCACCTTCCGGGCCCTGCCGTGCACTCAGCCCCGTTTCGCCACCGGGCGCACCGGCGGCGCCGCGGCGTCGATCGCCGCGAGCGACCGCCGCACCTGGTTGCGGTCGGTGGTGTACCAGAAGTCCGGCATCGAGGAGCGGAAGAACCCGCCGTAGCGGGCGGTGGACAGCCGCGGGTCGAGCACCGCGACGATGCCCTTGTCCTCCGCCGCCCGGACCAGCCGCCCCGCGCCCTGCGCCATCAGCAGCGCCGCGTGGGTGGCGGCGACCGCCATGAAGCCGTTGCCGCCGGCCTCCTCGACGGCCTTCTGACGGGCGCTCATCAGCGGGTCGTCGGGCCGCGGGAACGGGATGCGGTCCATCACGACCAGCTGGCAGGCCGCACCCGGCACGTCCACGCCCTGCCAGAGCGAGAGCGTGCCGAAGAGGCACGTCTCCGCGTCCGAGGCGAACGTTCGGATCAGCTCGCCCAGGGTCTCCTCGCCCTGCAGGAGGATCGGGTTGTCCAGCCGCTCGCGCAGCGCCTCCGCGGCGGCCTGGGCGGCCCGCATCGAGGAGAACAGGCCGAGTGTGCGGCCGCCGGCCGCACCGATCAGCTCGGCGAGCTCGTCGAGCATCTCCGGGCGGTCCGGCTCCCGGCCGGGCGGCGGCAGGTGCCGGGCGACGTAGAGGATGCCCTGCTTCGGGTAGGTGAACGGCGAGCCGACGTCCAGCCCGCGCCAGAGCAGCGGCGGGTCGTCCCCGGCCGGGGGCTGCGGCTCGCCCTCGGCACGCTCGTCCGGCAGCCGGCCCTCGCCGGGCAGTCCGACGGAGGCGGCGACCCCGGTGAAGTCGCCGCCCAGCTTGAGCGTGGCCGACGTCAGCACGACCGAGCGGTCCTTGTAGAGGCCCTCGCGGAGCAGCCCGGAGACGTTCAGCGGGGCGACCCGCAGCGAGGCGGCGCCCATGCCGAAGCGGTCGCTGCGCTCGATCCAGACGACGTCGTACTCGGAGCCCTCCAGCAGGCGTTCGGCGGTCTCGTGCAGGTGCTCGGCGGAGGCCATCGCCTGCTTGCGCACGGCGTCCTCGTCGCTGAGCGCCTTGTCGCGCGTCTCGCCGAGCGAGGTGATGATCTGCCGGCACGCGTCCCGGATCCCGCCCACGGCGTACGCGAGGTACTCGGGCAGTTCCTCGATCCGGCCGGGCTGGGCCGTCTCCATCAGCCCGTGGTAGTTCTCCGCGGCGGCCTGCAGCGCGTCGACCGCCTTCTCGTTGGCGAGCTTGGCGGCCCGCCGGACGGCGCGGTTGACGGCGTGCACGGTGAGCTCGGCGGTGGCGGCACCGGTGACCCGGTTCACCAGCTCGTGGGCCTCGTCGATGATGAGCAGCCCGTGCTCGGGCAGCACCGGGGCGCCCTCGATCGCGTCGATCGCGAGCATGGCGTGGTTGGTCACCACCACGTCCGCGAGCTTGGCGCGCTCGCGGGCGGCCTCGGCGAAGCACTCCTGCCCGTAGGGGCACTTGGTGGCGCCGAGGCACTCCGAGGAGGTGACGGCGAGCTGGGCCCACGCCTTGTCGGAGACGCCCGGGGAGAGGTCGTCGCGGTCGCCGGTGTCCGTCTCCTCGGCCCACTCCCGCAGGCGCAGGACGTCCTGGCCGAGTTTGCTGCTCGGCCCGCCCAGCACCTCTGCGGCGTCGAAGAGGCCCTCGCCCTCGTCCGCCGGGGTGCCCTCGTGCACGCGGTGCAGACAGAGGTAGTTGGAGCGGCCCTTGAGCATCGCGAAGAGCGGCCGGCGGCGCAGCACCGGGTGCAGGGCATCGACGGTGCGCGGCAGGTCGCGTTCGACGAGCTGCCGTTGCAGGGCGAGGGTGGCGGTCGCGACGACCACCCGATCGCCGTGCGCGAGGGCGGGCACCAGGTAGGCGAGGGACTTGCCGGTGCCGGTGCCGGCCTGGACGAGCAGGTGCTCGCCCTCGTCGACCGCGTCGGCGACGGCCTCGGCCATCCTGACCTGGCCGGGGCGTTCCACGCCGCCGACGGAGGCGACGGCGGCGTGCAGCAGCTCGGGGATCCGGGCACGCGGGACGGGGGCCGGGGTGTCGTCGTCCGGCTGGGGCAGGGATTCGGAGTCGTTCGTCATGACGCCGACCACCCTACGGCGCTGCTGTGACAATCGGCTTCCGCCGTGGCGGACCGGCGGGCGGGCGGAGCCGCGGGGGCCTCAGCGGCGGACGGCGGCACGGCCCGCCTCCCCCGGCGGCAGGACGGCGTCCGGCGGCCCGTCCGGCGGCCCCGCCGGGTGCCCGGGCGGGGCGAAGGACGTCCAGGCGGTGCGGGCGGGGAGCGGGTGGAGCTCCTTGCCGGCGACGGCGTTGAGGATCACGGCCGCCCGGTGGGCACCGAGCCCCAGGTCGGGGGTGCCGACGCCGTGGGTGTGGAGTTCGGCGTTCTGCACGTAGAGGCCGCCGGAGAGGCCGGGCCGGGTGGCGACGCGGTGCCGCAGGTCGACGCGGTAGCGGCCCTGGTCGTCCCAGTCGATCAGGCCGGCGACGGGGTCGAGGGCGGCGGGGCGGGTGGCGCGGTAGCCGGTGGCGAGCACGACGGCGTCGGTGCGGACGAGGTGGCGGGCGCCGGAGTCGGTGTGCCGGCAGTGGAGTTCGAGGCTCCCGCCGGGGCCGGTCCTGGCGTCGGCGACGGTGGTGCCGGGCATGATCTCCACCGGGTCGCCGCCGGGCGGGCGGCCGACCGACCGCTCGTAGAGCAGCTCGTGGATCTCGGCGAGGGTCTCGGCCCCGGCCGCCTTGTGCAGCTGCCACTGGGCGGGCACCAGGGAGTCGCGGACCTCTGCCGGCAGGCCGTGGAAGTAGCGGGTGTAGTCGGGGGTGAAGTGCTCCAGGCCGAGCTTGGAGTACTCCATGGGGGCGAGCGCGCGGGAGCGGCTGAGCCAGCGCAGCCGGGTGCCGTCGTCGGCGCGGTGGCGCAGGAGGTCGAGGAAGACCTCCGCCCCGGACTGTCCCGAGCCGACGACGGTGATGTCGCGGGCGGCGGAGAGGCCGGCGCGGCGTTCGAGGTAGTCGGCGGAGTGCCAGACCTGCGGGTGTGCCGCCAGGGCGGCGAAGGCCTGCGGCCGGACGGGCACGGTGCCGACGCCGAGCACGAGGTTGCGGGCGCGGATCCGCTCGCCGGCGGCCTCGGCGGTGAAGACGGCGTCGCGGGCGTCCCAGTGCACGGCGGTGACGGGTGCGCCGAAGCGGCAGTTGGGCAGCCGGTCGGCGGCCCAGCGGCAGTAGTGCACGTACTCCCGGCGGGAGAGGTGGGAGCGCTCGGCGAAGTAGAACGGGTAGAGCCGCTCGTGCTGCCGCAGGTAGTTGAGGAAGGACCAGGGGCTGGTCGGGTCGACGAGGGAGACCAGGTCGGCGAGGAACGGCACCTGCATCCGGGCGCCGTCGACGAGCATGCCGGGGTGCCAGCGGTAGGCGGGTTCGGCCTCGCAGAAGAGCGCGGAGACCACCCCGGACGCGCCGTCGGCGAGCGCGGCGAGCGACAGGTTGAACGGCCCGATGCCGATGCCGAGCAGGTCGTACGGTTCCGCGGTCGGGCTGCCCGGCGCGGCGCGGCTCGGCTCGGGGGCGCGCCGCACCATGAGGGCGGCGCGCTTGTCGGGGAGCTGCAGGTCGGCGGTGCGGCGGAAGCCCGCGGCGGCGAACGCCCGCACGGACGCGGTGTTGCGGACGTCCGGTTCGGCGACGACCCTGCGGCAGCCCGGGCGGTGGGCGAGGAGGTGTGCGGCGACGGCCGCGATCAGGGTGCTGCCGAGGCCGCGGCCGCGGTCGGCGGCGGTGCCGATGAGCAGGTGGAGGCCGGTGTCGTGGGGTTCGGCCCGGTAGTGCCGGGCGAGCGGGTCGAGGTCGGCCCGGTAGACCTCCCAGTAGCTCATGGGGGTGCCGTCGAGGACGCCGATGCAGGGCAGGCTGCTGCCGTCGCCGTCGAGTTGGGCGCGCAGGTGGCGCTCGGTGCCGTCCGGCGGGCCGGCGAGGTGCCAGTAGGCGTCGACGGCAGGATCGTTCATCCAGCCGGTGAGCAGCGGGAGGTCGTCGGGGAGGCGCACGGGTCGCAGCCGGAACTCCCCGGCCGGGGTGGCGATCGGGGGCCGTCCGGCGGCCCCGTCCGGCAGGTCCGCGCGGACGGCCCCGGCGGCCCCGGCGGCTTCGGCCGCTCCGGCGGACGGGCCGGACGGGCGGGCGGGCGGTGCGGTGCCGGTGGCGTCGGCGGGGTTGCCGGACCGGCGGCTCACGCCGCGGCCACGGGGTTGGCGACGGTCACGTAGACGGACTGCGTCTCGACCGGTCCGACCAGTTCGTCGAGGCCGTGGAGCCGGGTGAGGAGGTTCGCCTTGCAGCGCAAGGTGGGGGCGTCGAGCAGGTGCGCGGGCAGGGTGGAACCGGTGGCGGCGGCCCGCGGCCCGGCGAGGAACCGGCGGAGGGCGGCGAGCAGCAGGGCTTCGTCGGCGAGTCCCTGGGCGCCGAGGGCGCCGATCAGTCCGAGGACGTGGTTGATGCCGAGGTAGTAGGCGAAGTGCTGGTCGACGACGTGGTCGGGGAGGAAGGTGTCGCTGGCGGCGCCGAGTCCGGGCAGGGCCGTGGTGAGCCGGTCCGCGTGCGAGTCGCGGTAGTAGTAGCCCTGGTTGTCGCGGTAGCGGCCGCCGACGGGCCAGCCGTCGTGGTCGAGCAGCACGAGGGTGTTCTGCTGGTGGGCCTCCAGGGCGACCCCGGCCCGGCCGTCGAGCCAGAGGACGGGCAGGACGACGGCGTCGAGGTAGCGCAGGAACCACTCGGCGGTGACGGTCGCGGAGGTGCGCCCGCTGCGGGCGGCGAGCCCGGAGACGAGGCGGCCGAGCATGGACGCGCCGCCGTCGGCGGGCTGCTCGGCGAGGAGTCCGGCGACGCACAGCGCCCGCTCGTCGGGCCCGAACGGCTGGCGGCGGAGCACGGTGTCGAGTCCGCTGGGGTCGCCCAGGGCGGGGTGGTCGACGCCGATCCAGGCCGGGTCGCGGACGATGTCGAAGCCGGGGTGGGCGGCCTGCCACGAGGCGCCGAGGCCGTTCTCCAGCAGGCGGTGCACCTCGGTGCCGCGGTGGAGTTCCTTGCGGAGGTTCTCGCGGCGGGAGTTGGTGATCCGCAGGCCGAGCGAGAGCTTGAGCATCCACGGGGTGCCGGGGCGGGTGACGGTCCGCACCGAGGAGGTGGGGTGCCAGGGGTCGCCGTGCGGGCCGAGGTCGTGCAGCAGTCCGCGGTCGAGGAGGGCGGCGACGGCGGGCCGCAGGGTGAGGTCGCGGGCCTGCCAGGGGTGCAGGGGCAGGGCCGCGGTGCCGGGGGGAAGCGGGGTTCCGTCGCCGAGCAGGGCCGCGGTGATGCGGTCCGCGGGGAGGCCGTCGGCGGAGTCGGCGGCGAGCAGGGAGCGGTCGACGGCGAACCAGTGCATCCGGAAGGCGCCGTGGAGTTCGGGGGCGTAGGCGCGGCTCTCGGCGGGGCCGAGTCCGTCGCGGCTCTTCGGGGTGGGGTGCAGCGGGTGCCCGAGCAGCAGGGCCTGTTCGGCCCGGAGGAAGGGGGTGGTGCCGGGCGGGGGGACGGCGGTGCGCCGGTGGTCGAGGATCTCGGCCGTCCGGGCGACGGAGTCGGCGACCCGGGCGACGAGGTCGGCGGCCCGGCCGGGGTCCGCGGCGCGGCCGGGGGCGGGGCCGTCCGCGAGGGTGCGGGCGAGGAGGGCGGTCACGGTGACGGCGTCGACCGGTGCGGCGGGGCCGCCCGGGCCGGTGCCGAGCACGACCGGGCCGAACCGGTGGCGGCCGCAGGCGGACCAGTACCGGACGGGGGCCACGAGCTGGGCGGCACCGCCGAGGACGGGCACGGTGAGGCGTCCGGCGGTGTCCGGGAGGGCCCCGGTCTCGCGGGCCCAGCAGCGCAGCACGGCTTCGGCGCCGGCGTGTTCGGCGGCGACGGCCGGGTCGGGGTGGAGCAGCGGGTCCTCGGCCGTGGCGGGCGCGTGGCGGGGTGCGGCGGGGCCGGGCAGCAGGGCGGTGGGCGGGGCTCCGGTGAGGGCGGTGCTCAAGGCTGCTCCTTCGGGCGCCCGTGGGCGGGCGCGTGGGGGGTCGAGCGGGTGCGGAGGGGGCGCGCACCCGGAAGGCGACAGGTAAGCCGTACCTATCTCGACCGGGGGATCACAAGATCACCTCACTCGTTGTGGTGAACTCCCGCTCCGCACTCACCCGTGGGGGTGGTTCGGGCTGACGGTGTGCCCGGATCACGGTTGGGTGACCTCGCGCGGCGGGCCGGTGCGGGGCTGCCCGTCCGGGCCCGCCGCGGTGGGAGACTGCACCGGCGGTCGATGCGGGCCGCGAGGGCGTCAGGGGGCTTGGGGATGGGGCGGATCCGACGGGTGGGGCCGGTGGCGGCGTTCGCCGCCGTACTGGTGCTCGCGGTGGGGGCGTGCACGCCGGTGGGCGGGGGCGCGACCGCGTCGAGCAGTGCGTCGGGGGCGCAGGCGGGCCGGATCCGGCTGCCGAACGACGTGCCGCCGGGGCTGCTCGCCGGGCTGCCCCGGAGCTGGGACGAGCTGAGGCGCTGGAAGTTCGCCGACTGGGACAACTGGGCGTCGAAGCACGTCTTCCGCAACCCGGTGGTCAGGGACCTGTGGAGCCCGGACCGGATGGACGCGGCGCAGCCGCAGCAGCCCGCGCCGCCGGCCGCTCCCCCGCCGGCGGGCGACAACGGCACCGAGCCGGACCCCGCCCCGGTGGCGGCGGTGCCGGTGGCGCGCCCGTACACGCAGTACCCGGCGTCGGGGAAGGTGTTCTCGACGGCACCGGGCGGCGGGATCGGCCAGTGCTCGGCGACCGTGGTCGAGGATCCGGCGCACCCGGGGAAGTCGAACCTCGTGTGGACGGCCGCGCACTGCGTGCACGAGGGCAAGGGCGGGGACTGGTTCAGGAACCTCATCTTCGTTCCCGCGTACAACAGTTCCGGGGCGGCGAGCGGTGGGCACAGGGCGACGCTGGCGCAGGTCGCCCCGCTCGGCCAGTGGTGGGCCGACAAGGTCATCACCTCGCCGCTGTGGACGGTCGAGGGCGGCCACAGCGGCGATGCCGCCAACCAGTACGACTTCGCGGTGCTGCGCGTGCACAGCCCGGACGGCGGGGCGGCGTCGCTGGAGGAGACGATCGGTGGTGCCGTGCCGGTGTGGTTCGACGCCCCGCGGGAGAAGCTCTCGGTCTCGGCGTGGGGGTATCCGGCCGTGAAGCCTTTCAACGGCCAGGAGTTGGACCGCTGCGACGGCGGGCGGCCCTCCCGGCTGTCCTTCGACCCGGCCCGGCCGGCGATGCTCACCATCGGCTGCACGATGACGGCGGGGGCGAGCGGCGGGGGCTGGTTCGCGCCGATGCCGGACGGCCGTCCGGCGCTGGTCAGCAACACCTCGATCGGCACGTCGGCGCACACCACGCTGAGCGGGCCGTACCTGGAGAGCGTCGCGCGGCAGGCCCTGGCGTACATCGCGCAGAAGTGACCCGCACCGCCCGGGACTTCTCCTCCGGGCGGCGCGGGCGGCGGGCGGGCGGCAACGGCGGGCGGCGGCCCGCTCAGACGTAGCGCCCGACGACGTCGGTGATGACGTCGTCGCGGATCAGGTAGGCGTAGGTGAAGTGCTCGGTGACGCCGGAGCCGGTGGTGAAGATGTACTCGACGACGGTGCGGCCGTCCCGCGTGGTGACGGCGATCTCGCGGTAGTGGCCGTCGTCGTCGACGACGTCGGGCCGGAGGAAGGCGTCGACGATCTCGTTCCGCCCGGTGAAGTGGGCCCCGGCCCGGTCGAAGTGCGCGTCGGGCGCGTAGGACGCGGTGATGCGGGCGACGTCCCCGCGGTTGGCGGCGTCGGTGAAGCCGCGGATCACCTGGAGGTCCTGCGCGCCGGGCGTGCCCCGGACGGCGGGGGCCGCCGTGTCCGCGGCCTGGGCGGCCGGGGCGTTCGCCGTGACGGCGGCCGCGGGCGCCGCCGTCCCGCCGCTCCCGCTCGTGCAGCCGGTGGTGAGTGCGGCCACCGCGGCCAGGGCGGCGGCGGCCCGTACGGCGGTGGCCCGTACGGTCGTGCGGGGTCGGTGCAGGGGCATCGCGATCTCCCTCGTCTCGTTCGACTGCATGGTCAGCGGGCCTTCTGTACGTGGAAGTTGAAGTCCCAGTCGCCGAGCGCCCCCCAGATGCGCACCCACAGGGGCAGCACCTGCTCCAGGCCGCGGGCGCTGGTGATGTCGCCGAGGTCGAGGACGGACGCCCGGGGCCAGCCGAAGGAGAGCAGCAGGTCGACGGTCTCCTTCTTGGCCGCGTCGTCGTCGCCGCAGACGAAGACGTCGTGGGGGCCGGGGAGCCGTCCGGGGTCGACCATGACGGCGCAGTTCATGGTGTTCAGGGTCTTCACCACCCGCGCGGTCGGGAACGCGCGCTGGATCTGCTCGCCGAGGCTGTCGGTGTTGACCGGGTCGAGGGTCGGCGGCATGCCCCGGGAGAAGTCCAGCGGGTTGGCGACGTCGATGAGGAGCTTGCCGTCGAGGTTGGCCTGGCCTGCGGCGGTGAGGGCGGCGAGGCTGGCCGATCCGAGCGAGGCGTTGACGACGGTGTCGGCGCCGGCGGCGGCGTCCGCGAAGGTGGCGAGCCGGACGTCCGGGTGCTCGGCGCTCCAGACGTGGAAGGGCGGGTTGCCGTAGCCGTCGGGCCCGGTGCGCTCCAGCGTCTCCTGGACGTCCCGGGTGCCGAGGAGCACGTCGTGCCCGAGCGAGGCCAGCTTGGCGGCGAGGGTTCGGCCGACGGTTCCGGTTCCGATGACTGCGTAGCGCATGGCGGGTGTCCTTCTCGTGCGGAGGCGGTCGGGGACGGCCGTGCCCGGACACCACTTAACCAAGTGGTTTGACTAATTGTCAATCGATGAGTCACATTCCTGCGCCCGGACATGCGTCCGGACATGCGGCCGGACCGGACATACACCTGGGCATGCTCCCGGACATGCGGACGGGCCCCGACCTGGCGAGGTCGGGGCCCGTCCGGGGCCGTACGGCGGCCCGTCAGTCCTGGGCGACCACCGCGAAGCGCTCCAGCTCCGCGGCGAGCTCCGCAGCCACCTTGGCGCGCACCAGCGTGCCGTCACCGGTGTGCTCGGTGGCGATCAGCTCGCCCTCGGCGTGCACCCGGGAGACGAGGTCGCCACGGGTGTACGGGATGAGCACCTGCACCTCGATCGCCGGACGCGGCAGCTCGTCGTCGATGAGCTGCAGCAGTTCCTCGATGCCCAGGCCGGTGCGGGCCGACACCACGATGGCGTGCGGCTCGCGCCGCAGCAGGCGCTGCAGCACGTGCGGGTCGGCGGCGTCGGCCTTGTTGATGACCACGATCTCCGGCACGTCCTGCGCCTCGACCGAGACGATCACCTCGCGGACGGCCGCGAGCTGGGTCTCCGGCTCCGGGTGGGAGCCGTCGACCACGTGCAGGATGAGGTCGGCCTCGCCGACCTCCTCCATGGTCGAACGGAACGCCTCGACCAGGTGGTGCGGCAGGTGCCGGACGAACCCGACGGTGTCGGCCAGGGTGTACACCCGGCCGCTCGGGGTCTGGGCCCGCCGGACGGTCGGGTCGAGGGTGGCGAACAGCGAGTTCTCCACCAGCACGCCCGCGCCGGTGAGCCGGTTGAGCAGGGACGACTTGCCGGCGTTGGTGTAACCGGCGATGGCCACGGACGGCACCTGGTTGCGCCGGCGCTCCTGGCGCTTGGTGTCGCGGCCCTTCTTCATGTCGGCGATCTCCCGGCGGAGCTTCGCCATCTTCTCGCGGATCCGCCGCCGGTCGGTCTCGATCTTGGTCTCACCCGGGCCACGGGTGGCCATGCCGCCGCCGGACGAGCCGGAGCCGCCACCACCCATCTGCCGGGAGAGCGACTGGCCCCAGCCGCGCAGGCGCGGCAGCATGTACTGCATCTGCGCGAGCGAGACCTGCGCCTTGCCCTCACGGGACTTGGCGTGCTGGGCGAAGATGTCGAGGATCAGGGCCGTGCGGTCGACGACCTTGACCTTGACGACGTCTTCCAGGTGGATCAGCTGGCCTGGGGTGAGCTCACCGTCGCAGACGACGGTGTCGGCGCCGGTCGAGGCGACGATGTCACGGAGCTCCTTGGCCTTGCCGGAGCCGATGTACGTGGCGGCGTCGGGCTTGTCGCGGCGCTGGATCACGCCGTCCAGCACCTCGGAGCCGGCGGTCTCGGCGAGGGCGGCGAGCTCGGCCATCGAATTCTCCGCCTCCTCCACCGTGCCGTCCGTCCACACGCCGACGAGCACCACGCGCTCCAGGCGGAGCTGGCGGTACTCGACCTCGGTGACGTCCTGGAGTTCGGTGGAGAGGCCGGCGACGCGACGCAGGGACGCACGCTCGGAGCGGTCGTACTGGTCGCCGTCGTAACGGTCGAGGTCCTCGTCGATCGCCGCGAGGTCCTCGTCCATCAAGGCGTCGGCCTTGAGGTCGGCGAGCCGTCGGGCGGACTCGCTGGTCTGGGTGCGGCTGTCGAACGTGGAGGTCATCTCATCCTTTGCGGTGTCGGGAGGCCGGCGCAGCAGTACTGCACCGAGGAGTCTGCCCGGCTGCCGCCCCTGCCTACCGTCGGACGGGATCGAGCTACCCCTGCGGACCGCCGGGGTCACCGGTGGTCCTGCCTCCGGTGAACGCCGCGGACCGGCCGTGCATTCCCGACGATGGTCGCACGGCCCCCTCCGCCGGGTCATCCCCATTTCCGTCCGGGCCTCCCCAGGTGTCGCCGCCGTCGGCCGTCGCGGCGCCCGGCCCGCCGGGGCGGTAGACGTCGTACACGCCGGGTACGCGGAGCATCGCGCGCATGACCGCGGGCAGGGTCGCCGCGGGCAGTTCGACGGTGTAGCTGTGCCGCACCCGCAGCTCGCGCGGCGGCTCGACGTCGGCGGAGAAGATGCCGGCGCCCTCGGCGGAGATCGCCGCGGTC
This sequence comes from Kitasatospora sp. NE20-6, assembly GCF_045862635.1. NCBI lineage: Bacteria > Bacillati > Actinomycetota > Actinomycetes > Kitasatosporales > Streptomycetaceae > Kitasatospora > Kitasatospora sp. NE20-6. The sequence goes on along the minus strand of NZ_BPRL01000034.1, from coordinate 47,763 downwards.
AGGTCGGCGAGCAGCCGGGGCCGGTTCAGCGCCTCGGCGTGCAGGGTGACGCGGTGGCCGTTCGGCGGTTCGGCGCCGGGGATCCACGCGAGCGCGAGCGGGCCGCGGCCGTCCTCGCGCATCCGCTCGCCGACCGGACAGCCGGTGCGGTGCACGGCGACGGCGCCGCCGCGGATCGGGAACCCCGTCACCGCGTCGGGCGGCACCGGGGTGCAACATCGGGCGAGCCGGACGGGCGTGCCGGGCCGGCCGAGCACGGCCACCGGGGCCCTGCCGCGGACGGCCGGCGGCTGCGGCTGCCCGGCCGCCGGCCCGGACGGGGGCGCGGCGGGGCGGTCGTCGGCCGGAGCGGGGTCGGGCTCGTCGGCGGGGGCGGGCCGGTCGGCCAGCCAGCGCTCGATGGCCAGCCGGGCGGCCGGGGTGCGGGCGTGGTCCAGCCACTGCGGCGCGGGGCCGGAGGGCTCCCCGGCGGGTGCGGTCAGCACCGCGACCATGTCGCCGTCGCGCAGCACGGTCGAGAGGGCGGCGAGGCGGCCGTTCACCCGGGCGCCGACGCAGCGGTGCCCGGTCTCCTCGCCGAGGAGGTAGGCGGCGTCCACGCAGCTGGCGCCGACCGGCAGGTGGAGCCGTTCGCCGGTCTCGGTGACGGCGGTGATCTCGCCGTCGTCGGAGAGGGTGTCCCGGAGGGTCGACCAGAAGGCGTCCGGGTCCGGGGTCTCCTGCTGCCAGGCGAGGAGGCGGCTGAGCCAGCCGGGGCGGGCCGGGTCGGTGCGGTCGAGTTCGTCGCCGGGGCCGCCGGCCGCGGCCGCGCCGCCCTGCTGCTGGTGCGGGTCGCCGAGGGCGACGACGCCGAACTCGGCGATCCGGTGCATCCGGCGCGTCCGGACGAGCACCTCGGCGACCTCGCCGCCGGGCAGTTGCACGGCCGTGTGGAGCGACTGGTAGAGGTTGAACTTGGGGGCGGCGACGAAGTCCTTGAACTCGCCGGGCAGCGGCGTCCAGCAGGTGTGCAGCTCGCCGAGGACGGCGTAGCAGTCGGCGTTCTCCTCCACCACGACGAGCACCCGGCCGATGTCCGCGGGCTGGAGTGCCTGCGGACGGCCGTCCCGTCCGGCGGCGGCGTCCCGCTTGAGCAGCACCCGGTGCACGGAGACGCAGTGCCGGGGCCGTACGGAGGCCTCGGCGGCGATGCCGGCCTCCGCGAGCTGGCGGCCGAGGGTCTCGGCGAAGGGCTGCAGGACGTCGTCGGGCCGGTCCTCGTGGACGGTGAGCACGGCGCGGGTGCGCGCGTAGTCGTCGGGGTGGAGGGTCGCGAAGACGATGTCCTCCAGCTCCGCCTTGAGCACCTGGATGCCGAGCCGTTCGGCGAGCGGGATGAGGACGTCGCGGGTGACCTTGGCGATCCGCGCCCGGCTGGCCGGCTTCATGTGCCGGATGGTGCGCATGTTGTGGAGCCGGTCGGCGAGTTTGATCACCATGACCCGGACGTCGTCGCCGGTGGCGACGAGCATCTTGCGGAACGTCTCCGCCTCTGCGGCCGCACCGAAGTCGACCTTCTCCAGCTTGGTGACGCCGTCGACGAGATAGGCGACCTCGGGGCCGAAGTCGGCGGACACCTGATCGAGCGTCACCTCGGTGTCCTCGACGGTGTCGTGCAGCAGGGACGCCACCAACGTCGTCGTCCCGGCGCCGAGTTGAGCGAGGATCATGGTGACGGCGAGCGGATGCGTGATGTACGGCTCGCCGCTCTTGCGCATCTGGCCGCGGTGCCCCTCCTCCGCGAGCCGGTACGCGCGGGCGAGCAGCGCGAGGTCGGCCTGGGGGTGGTGACGCCGGTGCACCTGCACGATGGGCTCGATGGCATCGGGCGTGGGCTGGCGTCCGGTGGCCAGCACCGCGGCCCGGCCGGCACGGCCGATGGCGCTGCGGCTCAGCCTGCCGAGCGGCCGCTTCGGGGCGGCTCCGGGCTGAGCGGTCTCGATCGGTCCTGCTTCGATGGCCATCCGCACCTCCGGCAGCGATCACCGGAGCGACTCCCGACCCGGTGGTCCATGCTACCGAGCAGAGCACGTTCCGCGACGCACTGCTCCCGGTCCGTGAGACGGATCACCCGATCGGGCGGATTCGCACACGACGGAATCGGGAAAACAGCGCGTTCGTCCGCGACGAATGGCGGCTCAGGCGGAGAGCGTGGCGTACCAGGCCGGGTCGAGGGTGCCGGCGGCGACGATCTCGGCGGGGCCGGTCATCTCCACGCGGCCGTCCGGGAACTCCTCGATCAGCAGGCGCCCGCCGGGCAGGTCCACGGTGTAGCGGACGGCCTCGCCGGTGACGGCGGGGTCGAGTCCGTCGCGGCGGGCGGCGGCGACGGCCACCGCGCAGGCGCCGGTGCCGCAGGAGCGGGTCTCGCCGGAGCCGCGCTCGTGGACGCGCATCGCGACGTGGCGCGGGCCGCGGTCGACGACGAACTCCACGTTCACGCCGTCCGGGTAGACGCCCTCGGGGCCGGTGCGCGGGGCGGCGTGGAGGTCGCCGGCGTCGGCGAGGTCGGCGACGAACGCGACCGCGTGCGGGTTGCCCATGTTGACGTTGCGGGCGGGCCAGACCCGGTCGCCGACCGCGACCTCGATGCCGTCCGGGCCGGGCAGGGCGGCGCGGCCCATGTCGACGGTCACCTCGCCGGGGGTGCCGTCGGCGGCGTCCCCGGCGACCCGTGCCTGCCGGACGCCGGCCCGGGTGGCGACCGCCAGCGGGCCGGGCTTCGCGAGGCCGGCGTGCACCAGGTAGCGGGCGAAGACCCGGACGCCGTTGCCGCACATCTCGGCGATCGAGCCGTCGGCGTTGCGGTAGTCCATGAACCACTCGGCCTCGCCCGCCATCGCCGCGGCCGCCGGGTCGGCGGCCGAGCGCACGACCCGCAGCAGGCCGTCGCCGCCGATGCCCGCGCGCCGGTCGCACAGCCGGGCGACCGCGTCGGGGCCGAGGTCGAGGAGGCCGTCCGGGTCGGGGACGATCACGAAGTCGTTCTGGGTGCCGTGCCCCTTGAGGAAGGAGGGGCCGGGAGTGGTGGGTGCGCTCACACCGCCGATGGTACTGATCAGCCGCGCAGGTGGACGACCCGCCAGAGGGCCAGTGCCACCGCGGCACCGGCGATCGCCGTGTAGACGGCGATGGCGCGCCAGCCGGCCCGCAGGCCGCTGCCGCGATGGGGGACGCCCGGCCACTTGTAGCCGGCGCGCCGGGCGGCCATCGCCCCCCAGCCGCCGGAGGCGGCGGTGAGGAGCAGGCCCAGCATGCCGATCATCGCGGACGCCGCGTCGCCGGAGAAGGCGAGCGGGAAGGCGAACATGAGCGAGCCGGTGGTGGCCATCAGGACGATCGGCAGCAGCTGCCACCACCGCAGCCGGCGGCGCGGACGGATCTCCCGCTCGCGCACCGCGCCGGGGGCGGCGAGGTCGTCGATGGCGGGCAGCGCGACCGCGTAGGAGGCCGAGGCGACGAGGTCGGGCAGCGCCTGCCGGGCGCCGAGCGCCAGCTCGTCGGTTTCGGGGCCGGTACCCGTAGACACGCGGCCTCCCCTGACGGATCGACACGGGGTTCACGGACTCGTGAACGGTGAGGCCGGCCCGCGTGACCAGCCTCCGATGACACCGATGATGGCATGTCCAAGGTTGCCGACAGGGCGTCCCGGCGGTCGTCGGGTGATCCGTGGCCATGACGTGATCGGCCTGTAACCGCGGGTTCGTCCTGCACCTGCCGCTGCGTGCGCAGGTGCACGGCCGGAGTGGCCGGATCCGGCCGGTGCCGCCGCGGCGGCCGAACGCGGTCTAGCCGGCGACGAGTTCGAGCGAGCGCGCCAGCAGGGCGACGGGGTCGGCACCGGCCGGCCGGTCGAGCCAGTGGATCCGGTCGTCGCGCCGGAACCACGACTCCTGGCGGCGGGCGAAGCGCCGGGTCGCCCGGACGGTCTCCTCCCGGGCCTCGTCCTCGGTGCACGTGCCGGAGAAGTACGCGAGGACCTGCTGGTAGCCGAGCGCACGCGAGGCCGTACGGCCCTCCCGGAGGCCGGCCTTCTCCAGCTCCCGCACCTCGTCGAGCAGCCCGGCCTGCCACATCCGGTCGACCCGCAGCCCGATCCGCTCGTCGAGTTCGGGCCGGGGCACGCGGACGCCGATCTGCACGGCGTCGTAGACCGCGGTGTGACCGGGCAGGCTGGCGGTGAACGGGCGGCCGGTGATCTCGATGACCTCCAGCGCCCGGACGATCCGCCGGCCGTTGCTCGGCAGGATGGCCGCGGCCGCGGCCGGGTCCTGCCCGGCGAGGCGGTGGTGCAGCGCGCCGGAGCCGGTTTCGGCCAGCTCCGCCTCCAGCCGTGCGCGCACGGACGGATCCGTGCCGGGGAACTCCATCTCGTCGACGGCCGCCCGTACGTACAGGCCCGAGCCCCCGACGAGCACCGGGGTGCGGCCGGCCGCGAGCAGCCGGTCGATCTCGGCGCGCGCCAGGCGCTGGTACTCGGCGACGCTGGCGGCCTCGGTGACGTCCCAGATGTCCAGCAGGTGGTGCGGCACCCCGCCGCGCTCGCCGGGGGTGAGCTTGGCGGTGCCGATGTCCATGCCCCGGTAGAGCTGCATCGAGTCGGTGTTGATCACCTCGCCGTCGAGGGCGCGGGCGAGGGCGACGGCCAGGTCCGACTTGCCGGCGGCGGTCGCGCCGACCACGGAGACGACGCGGGGCGGGAGGGGGCTGGGGCTGCTCACCCGTCCAGTCTCCCAAACCGGCGGGCCGGCCCGGACGCCCGGACCGACATGTCGGCTTTCGCCTGGTTTGCGACCGAGAACAACCGGGCACATCCGAGCGTTGGACCTGATGGGCACGCCCCCGGGTGCGATGCCCCGACCGGACGAGGAGACCAGCCATGGGCCTGATGGACACCCTCAAGGGCAAGGCCGGCGAGCTCAAGGACAAGGCCGGCGAGCTCGCGGGCAAGCACAACGAGAAGATCGACGAGGTCGTCGAGAAGGCCGGCCACGCCGTCGACAAGGCCACCAAGCACAAGTACAGCGGGTCGATCGAGCACGGCACCGCGAAGGCCCGGCACGCCGTCGACGACTTCGCCGCCCGGTCCGCCGGCGGTCGGCCGCCCGGCACGGCCGGGGCCGACCCGGGGTCACCGCCCCCGCGGGAACCCGGCGCGCCCGGTCCGACCGGCCCGACCGGCTGACCCGTCCACAGCCAGCCCGACCACCGCCCTCACCACCGCCGCCGTCCGCGAGGAGCGGTCGGGAGGGCGGCCGAGGGGCTGCCGGGGGCGGCCGGGGGGCCTGCCGGCGTCAGAGCCAGGAGGCGACCAGGTAGCCGACGCCGTACGGCGCCTCGTCGTAGCGCAGCCGGCCGCGCAGGCCGGCCCCCTCCGCCGCGCCCGCCAGCACCTGCCAGGGCGCCCGCCCGTCGGCCTGCAGCTCGGCGGAGAGCTGCGGGTCGAGGGCGTTCAGTGCGGCCGTGTCGGCGGCGGCGAGCGCCGCGGCGGCCGCCGCGTCGTAGGCCTCGGCCCGCTCGTCGAGGTAGCCGGGGGCCTTGACCGACCGGCAGGCACTGCCGCCGCCGAGCACCAGCAGGCCGACCCGGTCGGCGAGGTCCGCCAGGCCGCGGCCGAGCCCGTGCAGGCGTTCCTGCGTGGTGTCCGGACGCACCGCGCACGCGTGGGCGGGCAGCACGGCCCCGGCCCGGGCCAGCAGCCAGGCGCCCACCGTCAGCGAGGGGGCCAGCTCCGGCCCGGCCACCCCGGCGGCCGGCAGGCGGACGGCGAGGTCCACCCCGTAGCGGCGGAAGGAGCCGGCACCGCCCTCGGTCCACACCCCGGCCTTCGGGCCGGTGCCGACGACCACGATCAGCTCGGCGTCGGCGGCCAGCAGCTCCCCCACCGCGTCGGAACAGGCGGCACGCAGCGCGTCCAGCTCGGGGGCGGCGCCGGCGGCGACCTCCGGGACGAGCAGCGGCGGGCAGGGGCAGACGGCGGCGGCAACCAGCATGGTGATCACTCTAACCGGCGGCCCGCGCACGCAGCGGGCCCGCCGGGGTGATTCCCCGGCGGGCCCGTACGCACGTGCAGGTCAGCCGCAGCCGTTGGACGGCGCGGCGGCGAGCGGGGCCGGGGCGCCGATGCCGGGCAGGCCCAGCATCACGCCGGCGGGCTTGGCGGCGGGCGCGGCCTGCCGCTTCTCCCAGGCGTCGCCCGCACGGGTGCGGCGCACGCCCAGCGGCGCGCCCTCGGCGAGCAGGTGGTGCGGGGCGGCGTAGGTGATCTCCACGGTGACCACGTCACCGGGGCGCACCGGCTCGGACGGGCGGGTGAAGTGCACCAGCCGGTTGTCGGGGGCGCGACCGGAGAGCCGGGCGGTGCGGTCGTCCTTCTTGCCCTCGCCCTCGGCGACGAGGATCTCCAGGCGCCGGCCGACCTGCTTCTTGTTCTCCTCCCAGGAGATCTCCTCCTGGAGGGCGACGAGCCGGTTGTAGCGCTCCTGCACGACCGCCTTGGGCACCTGGCCCTCCATCTCGGCGGCGGGGGTGCCGGGCCGCTTGGAGTACTGGAAGGTGAAGGCGTTGGTGAAGCGGGCCTCGCGGACGGCGTGCAGGGTCTGCTCGAAGTCCTCCTCGGTCTCGCCGGGGAAGCCGACGATGATGTCGGTGGAGATCGCCGCGTCCGGCATGGCCTCGCGGACCTTGCGGATGATGCCGAGGTAGCGGTCCTGCCGGTAGGAGCGCCGCATCGCCTTGAGCACGGTGTCCGAACCGGACTGCATCGGCATGTGCAGCTGGTGCATGACGTTCGGCGTCTCCGCCATCGCGGCGATCACGTCGTCGGTGAAGTCGCGCGGGTGGGGGGAGGTGAAGCGCACGCGCTCCAGGCCCTCCACCTCGCCGCAGGCGCGCAGCAGCTTGGAGAACGCCTCGCGGTCGCCCAGGTCGGAGCCGTACGAGTTGACGTTCTGGCCGAGCAGGGTGACCTCGACGACGCCCTCGGCGACCAGCGCCTCCACCTCGGCGAGGATGTCGCCGGGCCGGCGGTCCTCCTCCTTGCCGCGCAGCGCCGGGACGATGCAGAACGTGCAGGTGTTGTTGCAGCCGACCGAGATGGCGACCCAGGCGGCGTACGCCGACTCGCGGCGGGTGGGCAGCGTGGAGGGGAAGGTCTCCAGCGACTCCAGGATCTCGACCTGCGCCTGCTGCTCGACCCGGGCGCGCTCCAGCAGGGCGGGCAGGTGGCCGATGTTGTGGGTGCCGAAGACGACGTCGACCCACGGCGCCTTGCGCACGATGGTGTCGCGGTCCTTCTGCGCGAGGCAGCCGCCGACGGCGATCTGCATGCCCTCGTGCTGCTGCTTCGCGGGCGCGAGCCGGCCGAGGTTGCCGTACAGCTTGTTGTCCGCGTTCTCGCGCACGGCGCAGGTGTTGAAGACCACCAGGTCCGGGTCGGCGTCCTGGCCGGCCTTCGCGTAGCCGGCGTCCTCCAGCAGACCGGACAGCCGCTCGGAGTCGTGGACGTTCATCTGGCAGCCGTACGTGACGACCTTGTAAGTTCGCAAGCTCTCCTCCATACCCACAGCAGCAAGGGTACGGGCATGCGACGGGGCCTCCCGCCGGGCGGCCGGGCCTGGCAGTATCCCTGCATGGCCCATTCCGCGTTCCCCGCCAAGCTCGGTGCCGCCGTGCGCCGGGCGGCCCGCCGGCGGGCGGTGCGGATCGGCCTCGCGCTGCTGCTGGTGGCAGGCGCCCTGAGCGGCTGGTGGATGTCCACGGCGTCCGGTCCGGCCTACCCGCGGGGCGAGATCGGCTTCGCCTCCGGCGTCCGCGGCGGCGTCTACGACCGCTACGGCCAGCTGCTGCGCGGGTACGTCTCCACGGCGATGCCCGGGGTGCACCTGCGGCTCGACAACTCCGAGGGGTCGCTCGACAACCTGGAACGCGTCAGCTCCGGACGCGACGGCTTCGCGATCGCCACCGCCGACTCCGTGGCCGCGTTCGACGGCGCCGGGAAGGACCGGGTGCGGGCCATCGCCCGGCTCTACGACGACTACCTGCAGCTCGTGGTACCCGCCGGCTCCCCCGTGCAGCGCACCGCCGACCTGCGCGGGCTGCGGGTGGGGGTCGGGCAGGCCAAGAGCGGCGTGAACCTCGTCACCCGGAAGCTGCTCGCCGCGGCGGGCCTCGACCTGGACCACGACATCGCGCCCGCCCAGCTGGGCGTGGTGGACGCCGCCGACCGGCTCGCCGCCGGGCAGCTGGACGCCTTCTTCTGGTCCGGCGGGCTGCCGACGACCGCCGTCAGCGACCTCTCCGAGCGGTTCAGGATCAGGATCGTGCCGCTGGCCGACCTCGCCGAGGCGCTGCACCAGCAGGAGGGCGGCGGCAGCGACGCCTACCGGGCGGCGACGATCCCGAAGGACGCGTACCCGAAGGCGGAACCGCAGGGGACGGCCGTGCCGACCGTCGCCGTGCCCAACCTGCTGATCACCCGCGACGACGTCGACCCCGGACTCGTCCAGGGGGTGACCGGCGCGGTGATCGGCAGCCGGGACGCGATCGGCTCCGAGGTGCACGCCGCGCAGCTGGTGGACCTGCGCACCGCCGTCTACACCGATCCGCTGCCGCTCCACGAGGGCGCCCGCCGGTACTACACGTCGATCAAGCCCTGAGCGCCCCGGCCGGCCGGGGCACGGACGCGGGCCCGGACACAAACACGGACGCGGGCGCGGGCACGGACGCGGGCGCCACGACGCCGGGGCCGCGGAAGGAACCCGCTCAGCGGCGACGGCGCGGCACGGTCAGCACCACGGTGAGCCCGCCGGGCTCGGCCGGGGCGAAGTCGAGCGAGCCGCCGCCGGCCAGCAGCAGGGTGCGGGCGATGGACAGGCCCAGGCCGGAGCCGTCGACGTTCTGGTGGCGGGGGCTGCGCCAGAAGCGGTCGCCGATCCGGGCCATCTCCTCCTCGGTGAGACCCGGCCCGGAGTCGGTCACCGCGACACCGACCTCGCGCTTGTGCAGGACGACGTCGACGGCCACCCGGCGACCCTCCGGGGTGAACTTCAGGGCGTTGTCCAGCACCGCGTCGAGCGCGCTGCCGAAGCCGATCGGGTCGGCCAGGCCGTAGGCCGTCGGGGGGCCGTCCCAGGCGAGGGTGATGCCCCGCCGGACGGCGACCGGCCGCCAGGCGTCGAGCCGGGCGAGCACCAGGGCCGTCAGGTCGACCGGTTCGGGCTCGGGCCGGGCGTGCTCGGCGGTGGCGAGGCCGAGCAGGTCGTCCAGCACCCGGGCCAGCCGGATGCCCTCCTCCCGGACGGCGCCGACCTCCCCCTGGTGGCGCTCGGGCAGGTCGAGGCCGAGCAGTTCGACCCGCAGCAGCAGCGCGGCGAGCGGGTTGCGCAGCTGGTGCGAGGCGTCGGCGACGAAGGCCCGCTGCTGGTCGATGGCGAGCACGACGTGGTCGGCCATGTCGTTGAAGGAACGGGCCAGGCGGCGCAGTTCGGGCGGGCCGCCGCTCGCCGCGACCCGGGCGTTGAGCCGGCCCGTCGCGATGTCGTGGGTGGCGCGGTCGAGGGTGCGCACCGGCCGCAGCACCCAGCCGGTCAGCCGGAAGGCCAGCAGCACCGCGACGATCATGGCGAGGGCCTCGCCGGCCCCGATCCAGAGCCAGCGGTGCAGCACCCGGGCCCGCATCGGGCCGGTCGGCGACTCGGTGATCACCACCGCGACCACGTCTCCGTCGCGGACGACCGGCAGCGCCACGGTGAGCGTGCGGTCCGGCGTCCACGGCCACACCTGCGGCGGGTTGTGGCTGCGGCGGCCGTCCAGGGCCTCCTGGAAGGCCTGCCCGCCGGGCCCGCCGCCGGGCACCTGCCAGTCCGCCGGGGCGACGGCCACGGCACTGCCGTCCCGCTGGAAGATGCCCACCCGCACGCCGTACAGGTCGTGGTAGCGCGCGGCCTCCACGCCGAGCGCGTGCAGCCGGGTGGTGTCGCCGGCGGCCGGCTCGGTGCCGCCCTTGACGGCGGTGTCCGAGCCGGCCCGGCCCTGGGTGGGGAGGTCCTGCGCGAAGCGGGCGATGTCGTCGATGCGGTCGACCACCACACGGCTCTGCTCGGCGGCCGCGACGGCGGCGGCGAGGGGCAGCCCGAGGGCGGCCAGCACGCAGGCCATCAGCGAGAGCAGGATGCCGAGCAGGCGGTTGCGCACCGGGGGTCAGCGCTCCGGGTCCTCGTCGGGGACGGCCCGCGCCCCGTCGGCCCGCGCCCCGTCGGCCCGCGCTTCCTGGGCGGACCGCTCCTCGGCCGGCTGCTCCGGGATCAGCCGGTAGCCGACGCCGCGGACGGCCTCGACGAGGCCGGGCAGGCCGAGCTTCGTGCGCAGCGAGCCGATGTGCACCTCCAGGGTGCGGCCGTTGCCCTCCCAGCCGCTGCGCCAGACCTCGCTGAAGATCTGCTCGCGGCGGTAGACGACACCGGGGCTCTGCGCGAGGAGTGCGAGCAGGTCGAACTCCTTGCGGGTGAGGGGCACGTCCCGGCCGTGCACGCTGACCCGGCGGCGCTCGCGGTCGATGACGATCCCGCGCGACTCCAGCGGGCCGCCCGCCGGCTCGGCGGGCGCGCCGGCGGCCGCGGGGAGGCCGCGCCGGGCCACCGCGTGGATGCGGGCGAGCAGCTCGCCCATGTCGTAGGGCTTGGTGATGTAGTCGTCGGCGCCGAGGTTGAGGCCGTGGATGCGGGAGCGGACGTCGGCGCGGGCGGTGACCATGATCACGGGCACGCCGCTGCCCGCGCGGATCCGGCTGCACACCTCGAAGCCGTCCCGGTCGGGCAGTCCGAGGTCGAGGAGCACCACGCGGAAGGGCTCGTTGCCGTCCGGGACGAGGGCGTCCAGCGCCTCGTGCCCGCTGCGCGCGTGCTTGACCTGGAAGCCGTGCCGGCCCAGGACAGCGGTCAGCGCGGCGGCGACGCGGTCGTCGTCCTCGACGAGCAGCAGTCGCATCCGGTACCTCCTTCGTCTCGGTTCGGCGGCGGTCCGTCCGGCCCAGTGTGCCTGTCCTCCGGCCGGGGCCGGTACGGCGCGGGTGGTCCGGAGTATTCTGCCGTCCGCCCGGCGGCCGCGGCGCGGCCCCGGCGGATCACCGCCGCCCACCCGCATCCATGCCCATCCCGGGGCGCCGGGTCAATGCCCGGCGGCCCGGGGCCGCCGACCGTTACCGAGCCGGTACCGGACGCGCGGAGCAGCCGTGCCGCCACGGTGCGTGGCCGGATCGTGATCCTCAAGTTCCGCTCAGATCGACTGACATGGCATCGTCGGGACTCCTATGGTCGGCCCACCGGGGGCTGCGGGCTCCGCCGGCTCCGGCCCCCGGCACCACGAGAACCTCAGCAGCACCGCATCCCACGGGAGTTAACCCTGGGTCAGAGACGAGGGAGCACCGCGCGATGACCAAGACCGACGCCACCGATGCCGTGGCCGGATCGGCTCCGCTGGTGGTGCTCGACGGGGTCAACAAGCACTTCGGGGCGCTCCACGTACTGCAGGACGTCGATCTGACGATCAGGCAGGGCGAGGTCGTCGTGCTGATCGGCCCGTCCGGATCCGGCAAGTCGACGCTCTGCCGGACCATCAACCGGCTGGAGACGATCGATTCCGGCACCATCACCATCGACGGCCTCCCGCTGCCCGCGGAGGGCCGTGACCTGGCCAGGCTGCGCGCCGAGGTCGGCATGGTGTTCCAGAGCTTCAACCTCTTCGCGCACAAGACGGTGCTGGAGAACGTCGTCCTCGCGCAGGTGAAGGTGCGCAAGGTGCCCCGCGCGGAGGCGGAGGCCGACGGCCTGGCCCTGCTGGAGCGGGTCGGTGTCGGCGCCCAGGCGGACAAGTACCCGGCGCAGCTGTCGGGCGGCCAGCAGCAGCGGGTGGCGATCGCCCGCGCGCTGGCGATGAAGCCGAAGGTGATGCTCTTCGACGAGCCGACCTCCGCGCTCGACCCGGAGATGGTCAACGAGGTGCTGGAGGTCATGCGCCAGCTCGCGGCCGACGGCATGACCATGGTCGTGGTCACCCACGAGATGGGCTTCGCCCGCTCCGCGGCCAACCGCGTGCTGTTCATGGCGGACGGCCGGATCGTCGAGGAGAACACCCCCGACGCCTTCTTCACGTCCCCGCGGTCGGACCGCGCGAAGGACTTCCTGTCCAAGATCCTTCACCACTGAGCGGGCCGGCGCCGCCGCGCGCCGGACAACCACGGCCGGGCCCGAGGGGGTGCCCGGCCGCACGTACGGAAGGTCATGCCAGCGCCCCGGTCGTCCGGGGGCAAGAACCGAGGAGAGCCAATCCCATGAGGACTCGTCGCACCATCGCCGCCGCCCTGTCGGTGCTCGCACTGACCGCCGTCGCCGCCTGCGGCAAGGAGGGCTCCCCGGCGGGCTCGGGGGACGCCGCCCCGTCGCTGCCCACCTACACCGTCAACACCTCGGCCAACTTCGACGGTTCGCCGGGCTGGAAGAAGGCGAAGGAGCGCGGCAAGCTCGTCATCGGCGCCAAGGCCGACCAGCCGTACCTCGGCTTCGAGGACCTGACGACCAACACCCGCAACGGCTTCGACATCGAGATCGCCAAGATGATCGCCGCCGACCTCGGCTTCGCGCCCGACAAGATCGAGTGGAAGACCGTCGTCTCGGCGAACCGCGAGACGGAGATCAAGAGCGGCGGCATCGACTACTACGTCGGCACGTACAGCATCAACGACAACCGCAAGAAGGACGTCTCCTTCGCCGGCCCGTACTACGTCGCCGGCCAGGACCTGCTGGTGAAGAAGGACAACACCGACATCACCGGCCCGGAGTCGGTCAAGGGCAAGAACGTCTGCTCGGTCACCGGTTCGACCTCCGTCAAGCAGATCCAGACGTACGTCGGTGCCGACAAGAAGGTCACCCAGTACGACACCTACGCCCTGTGCGTGGACAAGCTGCTGACCGGCGAGGTCGACGCGGTCACCACCGACGACGCGATCCTCAAGGGCTTCGGCGCGAAGAACGCCGGCAAGCTCAAGGTCGTCGGCAAGACCTTCTCCACCGAGAAGTACGGCGTGGGCCTCGGCAAGGAGGACAAGGTGCTGCGGGACGCCATCAACGCGGCGCTCGCCGCGCACGAGCAGAACGGCGACTGGAAGAAGGCGTACGACGCCACGCTCGGCCTGTCCGGCGCCACCGCCCCGGCCGTCCCGGCGCTCGAACGCTACTGACCGCGGGTGCGGGCCGGCCCGGCCGGCCCGCACATCCGTGCGACCGCGTGACCGCGTGACCCGATAGACCCCGAGAGAGAGGAGGGCCGCCGGCATGGGCATCCTGTTCGAGGACGACAACCTCGCGCTCTTCCGCGACGGTTTTCTGCAGACGGTCGGACTGAGCGCGCTCAGCGCCCTGTTCGCCCTGCTGCTCGGCACCGTGCTGGCGGCCTTCCGGGTCTCGCCAGTGCCGGCCCTGCGGGTGTTCGGCACCGTCTGGGTGCAGACCTTCCGCAACACCCCGCTGACGCTGCTGTTCTTCGCGGTGGTCTTCGGCCTCCCCCGGCTGGACGTCCGCTTCGACAACTTCACCTTCGCGGTGATCGCGCTCAGCGCCTACACCGGCAGCTTCGTCTGCGAGGTGCTGCGGGCCGGCATCAACACCGTGCCGCTCGGCCAGGCCGAAGCGGCCCGCAGCCTGGGCATGACGTTCGGCCAGACGCTGACGCACGTCATCCTCCCGCAGGCGGCGCGCACCGTGCTGCCGCCGATGAGCAGCATCTTCATCGCCCTGCCCCGCAACTCCGCGATCGCGGGCGCGTTCAGCGTCTCCGAGCTGTACGGCGTGCAGGCGACACTGAGCGACAAGGGGTACGCCATCTTCGCGATCTTCTTCTGGGTGGCGCTGGCGTACCTGGCGATCAGCTTCGCCGTCGGCGGCGTGTTCCGCGTGCTGGAGAACCGCCTGGCGGTGGTCCGATGAGCACCCGCACCGCCTCCGCGTCCGTCCTCTACGACGCCCCCGGGCCCAGGGCCCGCTTCCGGTACCGGGTGTTCGGCATCGTCTCGCTGCTCGGCATCGCCGCGCTGCTGGCCTTCGCCGTCCTCAAGCTCACCGACGCCGGGCAGTTCGACGCCGCGATGTGGGAGCCGTTCCAGTACACGGCCGTCCAGCAGCGGATCCTCGACGGCATCCTGGCCACGCTGAAGGCCTTCGGCCTGGCAGCGGTCTTCTCCGTCGTGCTCGGCGCGCTGCTCGCCGCCGGTCGGCTCTCCGACCACCGGCCGGTGCGCGCGGTGGCAGCGGTGGTGGTGCAGTTCTTCCGCGCCATGCCGCTGCTCATCATGATCTTCGCGCTCTACCACGCGCTGTTCGGCTCGCAGCCGATGTGGGCGCTGGTCCTCGGACTGACCCTCTACAACGGCGCCGTGCAGGCGGAGATCATCCGTACCGGTGTCCTGGCGGTGCCCCGCGGCCAGGGCGAGGCCGCCTTCGCCCTGGGCCTGCGCAAGACCCAGGTGATGTCGATCGTCCTGGTGCCGCAGGCGGTGCGGTCGATGCTGCCGGCCATCATCGGCCAGCTCGTGGTCACCCTCAAGGACACCTCGCTGGGCTTCGTGATCACCTACCCCGAGCTGCTGTACGCGGGCAAGCTGATCGCGAGCAACTCCGGCGGCTACCCGTACGTGCCCGTGACCCTGGTCATCGCCCCCCTCTACATCGGTCTGTGCCTCGCCCTCACCGGTCTCGCCCGGTGGATCGAGGCGCGCGGCCGCCGCGGCGCGAACCGGCGTACACCTGCTGCTGCTTGACGGCACCCCGGGTGATCTGTTGCATTGCTCTTCGTGACACCACCAGGGACCACCCGCCCGGCATATGCAGTTCCCGCACGCCCGGAGGTCCCCGCGTGGACCCGGTGATCGTGGTCGGGGCCGGGCCTGTCGGCCTGGCCCTCGCCCTGTCGCTGGCCCGGCACGAGGTGCCGAGCATCGTCCTCGACGAGGGCGCGGGCCTCAGCCCGGAGAGCCCGCGCACCGTCGTCCTCGGCGCCGACACCGCGGCCCTCCTCGCCCGCCTCGGCTACGGCAGGGCGGCCGCGGACGCCGCCGCCTGGGACGCGTTCACCATCTGGCGCCGCCGCGCCGAGGTGCTGCACATCCCCCTCGACGGCGAACCGGTGCTGCACCTCGCGCAGCACCGGCTGCAGCGCGGGCTGCGCGACGCCGTCACCGCGGCCCCGCTCGTCCAGCTCGTGCCCCTGACCCGGATCGTCGAGCTCGAACAGGACCGCGACGGCGTCAGCGTGCGCACCACGGGCACGCGCGACGGCACGACCACCTGGTGGCGCGGCAGCCACCTGGTCGGCTGCGACGGGGCCCGCTCCACGGTCCGCAAGCTCCTCAGGATCCGCTTCCCCGGGCGCCCGGCCGTCGACCGGCACGCCGTCGCGACCGTCCGCGTCGACCTCCCGTTCGCGGGCCGGGCACGGCTGCACCGCGAGCCCCCGTGGCGCGGCGACCGCGAAGCCTCCGCCCGCCCCCTCCCGGACGGCCTGTGGCGCCTGGACTGGCGGCTGCCCCCCGGCCGGCCCGCCCCGACCGAACCCGTCGACCCGCACGCCACCTGGCCCGGCATCGTCACCGGCGACACCCTGCTCACCCGGGTCCGGGCCACCCTCACCGGCTGGTGCGGCGAACTGCCCCCGTACGAGCTCCTCGCCGCCGCCGACCACACCGCCCAGCAGCGCCTCGCCGCACGGTTCCGCTCCGGCCACTGCTTCCTCGCCGGCGACGCCGCGCACCTGCACGGCGCCCTCGGCATGCAGAACCTCGTCGACGGCCTCCGGGACGCCGACAACCTCGCCTGGCGGCTCGCCCTCGCCTGGCACCCGCACGGCGGCCGACAGCCCGGCGGGGCCCTCCTCGACGGCTACGAGACCGAACGCCGCGGCGCGGTCGGCGCCCGCCTGCGCGCCGTCGACCAGGCGATGCCCCTGCTGCGGCCGCTGCGCGGCTGGCAGCAGACCCGGCGGTCCCTGCTCACCGGTTCCTTCCGCAAGCACGCCGCCCTGCTGGCCGACGGGCAGCTCGGCACCGGACGCTTCGGCGGCGCGCCCGCCTACCCGGCCGCGCCCTCCGCCGTGCCGGGCCGGGTGCCCGTGCAGCGCGGCCCCGGCCGCGGCACCTCGCTCACCGAGAACCTCCCGCCCACCGCACCCGGGGTGCAGGTCCCCGACCTGCCGGTGGTCACCACCGACGGCAGCGCCGACCTGCTGCGCGCCCGTCTCGGGCAGGGCTTCGTCCTGCTGCTGGTCGCGCCCGGCACCGCGGTGTGGTCGTCCCGGCACTGGCTCGGCGCCGGCCTGATGCCCAAGCTCTCCGAGGTGGCGACCGCCCTCCCGGTGCCCGCCGAGGTGCTGGTCACCGAGGCCTACCCGGGCGCGGAGCCGCACACCGTGCTGCTCGTGCGGCCCGACGGCCATCTCGTGGGCACCACGCAGGGATGCGACGCCGAGGCCCTCCGGTCGCTGGCCGACGACGCCCGCGGCGGCCCGGCGGTCCTCACCGCCGGGCCCGACCAGGGCACGGGGCCGGTGTCGGGCGCGGGCGCCGGCGGCCCCGCCGGCACCCCGGACGGCGCGCGCCGCTGAGCACACCACCCAGGAAGGCCGCGCAGAAGGGCCGTCGGGCGGACCCGGCGGTCCGTCAGCGCGCGAACTCGGTCGCCCGGCTCTCCCGCACCACGGTGATCCGTATCTGGCCGGGGTAGGTCAGCTCCTCACGGACCTGCCGGGCGACCTCGCGGGCGATGGTCTGCGCCCGCAGGTCGTCGACCTTCTCCGGCTGCACCATCACCCGCACCTCGCGGCCGGCCTGCATGGCGAAGACCTTGGAGACGCCGTCGTGCGCCCGGGCGATCTCCTCCAGCCGCTCCAGCCGCCGCACGTACGCCTCCAGGGACTCCCGGCGTGCGCCGGGCCGTCCGCCCGAGCAGGCGTCGGCGGCCTGGGTGAGCACGGCCTCCACCGTCTTGGGGTCGACCTCGCCGTGGTGCGCCTCGATCGCGTGCACGACCTCCGGCGACTCGCCGTGGCGGCGGGCGAACTCGGCCCCGATCGCCGCATGGCTGCCGGGCAGTTCGTGGCTGAGCGCCTTGCCGATGTCGTGCAGCAGGGCCGAGCGCTTGACGAGCTCCGGGTCGACGCCGAGCTCGGCGGCCATCATCCCGGCGATGTGCGCGGACTCCACCAGGTGCCCGAGCACGTTCTGGCCGTACGAGGTGCGGTAGCGCAGCGTGCCGAGGGTGCGGACGAGGTCGGGCTCCATCCCTTCGAGCTGCACGGCGAGCAGGGCGTCCTCGCCCGCCCGGACGCAGAGCTGCTCGACGTCGGCGCGGCTGCGCTCGTGGACCTCCTCGATGCGCAGCGGGTTGATGCGGCCGTCGGCGGTGAGGGCCTCCAGGGTGAGCCGGGCGGCCTCCCGCCGGACGGGGTCGAAGCACGAGAGCTGGACGAGTTCCGGAGTGTCGTCGACGATCAGGTTGACGCCGGTGACCGCCTCGAAGGCGCGGATGTTGCGGCCCTCGCGGCCGATGACCCGGCCCTTCATGTCCTCGTTCGGCAGCCGGAAGGACGAGACCACGGTGTCGGCGGTGTGCTCGGAGGCGAGCCGCTGGACGGAGCCGGCGATGATCTCGCGGGCCCGCTGGTCGCCTTCGGCCTTCGCCTGCCGCTCGATGTCCCGTACGGTGACCGCCGCCTCGCGGCGGGCCTCGGCCTCGATGCTGTGGACGAGGTCCTGGCGGGCGCGGGCGGCGGTGAGGCCGGCGGCGTGCTCCAGGGCACGGCGGCGTTCACCCTCCAGCGCGGCCAGGCGTTCGCGGGTGTCGGCGTTCTCCTCGGCGCGGCGGTCGAGTTCGTCCTCCTGGGCGCGGAGCCGGCGCAGTTCCTCGGCCAACCGGTCCTCCCGGCGGTCGAGTTCGGCGCGGAGCTGGGCGGCCTGGGTCTCGGCCCAGGTGCGGGCCCGTTCGGCCTCTCCGACGGCGCGGCGCTGGGCGGCCTGCAGTCTGCGGATCATGAGCCCGGTGAGGGCGAGGACGAGGCAGAGGACGCCGGTGAGCAGCAGGGAGGCGACCGATCCGGTGCCCATGGCGATCTTCATCCCGGCCTCACTTCCCCGTTCCTGCGCACGGTGCCGATGCGGCGGTGAGGGAACTGCCGAGGACCGGGGGTGGCACGCGGAAACAGCTCCGAACGTGGCTGCGCGCAGTGGCCCGTAGCGCGTTCGAAGTGATCCCTCACTGCTTGTGAGGCTAAGCGCAGGTTACGAAACGGTCAAGATGCGATCGAGAGTTGATGCCGATGACTGACGATATGTCACCAGTCCTCGCCAAAGCCTTCACTCTCCGACCCCAAGGCGTCCCGGACGACGCGGTAGGCCAGGCCCTCGGAGTAGCCGCGGCGGGCGAGCATCGCGACCAGGCGCCGGGTGCGGGTCTGCGTCTCCAGGCTGCGGGTGCCGGGGAGTTTGCGCTCGACCAGCGCGCGGGCCGCCTCGGCCTCGTCCTCCGCGTCGACCCGGGCGAGGGCCTGCTCGGCATGGTCGCCGGAGACGCCGCGCAGGCGGAGCTCCTGGGCGAGGGCGCGCCGGGCGAGCCCCCGGTTGCCGTGCCGGGAGTCGACCCAGGCGGCCGCGAAGGCGGCGTCGTCGATCAGTCCGACCTCCTCGTAGCGGGAGAGCACCTCGTCGGCGACGTCGTCGGGGATCTCGCGCTTGCGCAGGGCGTCGGCGAGCTGCTTCCGGCTCCGGGCGTGGCCGGTGAGCAGCCGCAGGCAGATGTCGCGGGCGCGGGTTGCCGGGTCGGCCTGCTCCTCGGCACGGGCGGCCGGGCGGGCCCCGGTCCGCTCGTCGGTGCGGCTGCGGCTGCGGCGCCGGGTGGCGCGGGCGGGGGACTCGGGTGCGGCCCCGTCCTCGTAGGCGGGTTCGCACCCCGTCGTGTCCGCAGCCGGGGCGGGCTCGTCGGGGGCGAGTGCGCTGCGTCGCCGACGGCGGCCGGAGGGCAGCGAGGAGGCGGTTAGCAGGCCGGGCACGCCGGGTGCGCCGGTTCCTCCGGTGGCCGGCTGCGCCGGTTCGGGGGACGGCTCCGGTTCCGGTTCGGGCTCCGGCAGGGCGACGGCGGCGAACCAGTCGGGCGGGCCGAGGTCATCGGGCTCGGCGGCCGGGGCGGCCGAGCCCGATGGGCGGTCATGGCTGTGCATGGGCTGATCAGGCCTTGGCGGCGGCTGCCGTCTTCTTGGCGGCGGCCTTGGTCGCCGCCGCCGGCACCTCGGCGGCCGGGGCCGCAGCGGCGGCGTCGACGGCGGCGGCCGGCTCCTCGATCTTGGGACCGATGCCGAGCTTGCTCTTGATCTTCCGCTCGATCTCGTCCGCCAGCTGCGGGTTGTCCTTGAGGAAGTTGCGGGCGTTCTCCTTGCCCTGGCCGAGCTGGTCGCCCTCGTACGTGTACCAGGCGCCCGACTTGCGGATGAAGCCGTGCTCGACGCCCATGTCGATCAGGCCGCCCTCGCGGCTGATGCCGACGCCGTAGAGGATGTCGAACTCGGCCTGCTTGAACGGCGCCGCGACCTTGTTCTTGACGACCTTGACGCGGGTGCGGTTGCCGACCGCCTCGGTGCCGTCCTTCAGGGTCTCGATGCGGCGGATGTCCAGGCGCACGGAGGCGTAGAACTTGAGGGCCCGGCCACCGGTGGTGGTCTCCGGGGAGCCGAACATGACGCCGATCTTCTCGCGGAGCTGGTTGATGAAGACGGCGGTCGTGCCGGACTGGTTGAGCGCGCCGGCGATCTTCCGGAGCGCCTGGCTCATCAGGCGGGCCTGCAGGCCGACGTGCGAGTCGCCCATCTCGCCCTCGATCTCGGCGCGCGGGACGAGCGCCGCGACGGAGTCGATGATCACCAGGTCGACCGCGCCGGAGCGGATCAGCATGTCGGTGATCTCCAGGGCCTGCTCGCCGGTGTCCGGCTGGCTGACCAGCAGGGCGTCGGTGTCGACGCCCAGCTTCTTGGCGTACTCGGGGTCGAGGGCGTGCTCGGCGTCGACGAAGGCCACGGTGCCGCCGGCCCGCTGGGCGTTGGCCGCCAGGTGCAGGGTGAGGGTGGTCTTGCCGGAGGACTCCGGCCCGTAGATCTCGACCACGCGGCCGCGCGGGATGCCGCCGACGCCGAGTGCGACGTCGAGCGCGGTGGACCCGGTGGGGATCACCTCGATCGGCTCGTTGGCCTTCTCGCCGAGGCGCATCACCGAGCCCTTGCCGAACTGTCGCTCGATTTGGGCGAGTGCGGTCTCAAGGGCCTTCTCGCGGTCCATACCTGCCATGGCTTCCACCCTCGGGTTCTGTGCTGTGCGCTTCATCGTCCTCGACGCTAGCGCGTCCCACCGACAATCGGCCCGGACCGGGCAGCGCCTGTGGAAAACTCGCCGCCCTCAAGTATAGAGAACATTCGTTCGAATTCCGCCGGGATCCCTACGCCGGCCCGTCGTCACCGCCCTGACCTGCGTCCTTGTCCGACGGTCCGCTTCCCATCATGCGCCGCAGGCGGCGCGCGGCCTGCCTCCTGCGCTCCCTGCGTTCCCTCCGCTCCACCCCCCGGTCGATCCGCGGGTCGGTGGCCACCTCGTAGCGGCGCACGTACGTGCTGACGAATCCCTGCAGCGTGGCCGCCGCCGGGATCGCGATCAGCGCGCCCACCGCACCGAGCAGGGCCGCGCCCGCGATCACGGACCCGAACGCCACCGCCGGGTGCACGTCCACCGTCCGCGCGGTGATCCTCGGGTGGAGCAGGTAGTTCTCGATCTGCTGGTAGACGATGACGAAGCCGAGCACCCAGATCGCGTCCACCGGCTGGTCGGTCAGCGCCACGAGCACGGGCAGCGCACCGGCGATGTACGTGCCGATGGTGGGCACGAACTGCGACATCACGCCGACCCAGATGCCCAGCGCCGCCGCGTACGGCAGGTCGAGGATCTGGAACGCCACCCAGTGCGCCACCGTCGAGACGACGGCCAGCAGCGCCCGGGAGTAGAGGTAGCCGCCGGTCTTGGCCAGGGCGATCTCCCAGGCCCGCAGCACCTCCGCCTGCTTGGCCGGCGGGAGCAGGGAGCAGACCGTGCGCCGCACCCGCGGGCCGTCCGCGGTGAAGTAGAAGGTGAAGAGGCCGACGGTGAAGGCCTGGAAGAGTCCGCCGATCACGGTGCTGGAGACGCCCCAGGCGTTGCCGGCCGCCTGCTGGGCGTACTTCTCGACGGTGCCGGAGTCCTTGAGCACCCGGCGCTGGAGCTCGTCGAGCGAGAAGTCCTGGTGGAACGTGCGGTTCACCCAGGCGATGAGGTTCTCCAGCAGGTGCGGCGCCTCCCCCGCGACCCGGGTGACCTGGTCGACGAGCAGGGTGCCGAGCGCCGCGAGGAATCCTCCGACGGCGACGACCACCGCGATGAAGACGAGGAGGGTGCCGACGCCGCGGCGCACGCCGCGGGCGGCCATCCGGTCGACCGCGGGCTCCATGGCCAGCGACAGGAAGAAGGCCACGATCAGCATCACGAAGAGGTCGATCAGCTGGTGGAACGCCCAGTCGGCGAGCTGGAACAGCCCGACCAGCACCAGGGCCATCACCATCGCCTTCGGCAGCCAGCGCGGCATGGCGCCGCCCCTCAGGTGCGGCCTGCGTCCGGGGGGTGCACCGGTGGGGGTGCCCCGGCCGGCCGGCCGGTCGGCGGGAGGCTGTCCTTCCGGGGTTCCGGGCACCGGGATACTGCGTTCTGGGCTGCTGTCCACCCGCCCAGTCTCGCCCATGGCCGCGGCGGGACCGTCCCGGTCCGGCCGCTTCAGCGCAGCCGGGCGGTGACCCCCTGGGTGCGGCAGACGACCCGCCAGACGTCCTTGGCCTCCCAGCCGGCGTCCAGGGCCTGACGCACCGTCCGGCCGCCGAGCTCGCTCATCACGTGGTCCTGCGCGAAGGATTCGGCGTAGACCTCGCCGAAGTGCTCGTGCATCCGTCGCCAGAACTCGGTCAGCCTCATGCGCCCCAGTATCCCCCGTCGGCGGGGGCGTCCCGGCGGCCGGGCGGTCAGGGCAGGAAGAGCACGCCGGCGCCGTAGTAGCGGCGGTCGCGGCAGGTGTCGGGACCGGACGGGCAGTTGTCCGCGGCGGCCCCGGCCAGGGCGGTGGCGATCCGGTCGGGGCCCCAGTCCGGGTGCTCGACGGCGACCACGGCGACCGCCCCGGTGACGTGGGCGGCGGCCATCGAGGTGCCGGCGAGGGCCGCGTACCGGCCGCCGGGCCAGTCGGAGACGATCGCGGTGCCGGGCCCTCCGTCGGGGTCGCCGCCGGGCGCGGCGATCGAGACCCGGCCCCGTCCGAAGTTGGTGTAGCCGGCGGGCAGGCCGGCGCGGTCGAGCGCGGTGACCGTGACCACCCCGGGGAGCTCGCCGGGCAGGCGGATGCACTCGGTGCCGAGCACGCGGTCCTGGGCGGGCCCGGAGGTGCGGTCGTTGGGGCTGCGCCGGTCGACCCGGACGTCCTCCAGGTTCTGGCCGTCGTTGCCGGCGGAGGCGACGACGACCGCGCCGCGGCGCTGGGCGTAGGCGACGGCACGGCCGACGGCCTGGGCGAGGGCGGCCTGGTCCGCGTCCTCCGGGCAGTTGTACTTCCACGGGTCGGCGAAGTAGCTGTCGTTGATGGCACGGGCGCCGTGGTCGGCGGCCCAGAGCATGCCGCAGACGATGTTCTCCGCGTAGTACTGCCCGAGCGGACCGAGCAGCCGGACGGCCGCGATCCGGACGCCGGGGGCGACGCCGGTGACGCCGTGGCCGTCGCGGGCGGCGCCGACGATTCCGGCGACGTGGGTGCCGTGGCCGCTCTCGGAGACCCCCTCGTCGGGCCGCCAGGCGCCGTGGCGGGAGTCGGGCCGGCCGTCGGCGCAGGAGGCGGACGCCCGCGGGTCGACGGCGTCGCGCAGGTCGGGGTGCGTGTCGTCGACGCCGGAGTCGAGCACGGCCACCAGCACCCGGCCGAGGGCTTCGGGCGTCGGGGCGACGGACGCCTCCGCCCGGTCGGCCGCCGGGGTGCGCAGCAGGGCGTCGTCGGCGGGGGCCGGTCCGCCCGCGCCGATCATGGCGAGGTTCCAGTCGTCCTGCTCCGCGGGGTCGTCGAGGCTCCCCTGGGCGGCGTCGCCCTCGACGGCCTCCTGGCCGAAGCCCGCGCCGTCGAGGGAGCCGGGCGGGCCGGGCACGGCGACGGTGCGGGTGGCCCCGACGGCGGCCATCCCGGGCCGGTCGCGCAGCCGGTCGGCGAAGCCGCCGGTCGCGTAGGCCAGGACGGCGCCGATCTGGGGGTAGCCCTGGACGACGCGGCCGCCGGCGGCGCGGGTCTCCTCGGCGGCGCGGGCGGCGCCGTCGGCGTCCTGGCGCTCGGCGAGCACGAGGTAGCTGAGGTAGGAGCGGTCCGGGCCGGAGACGAAGGGGATCGCCCCGCCGAGGACGAGGGCGACGAGCAGCATCGCCAGCAGGAGGTGGACGGACCCGCGGTGCCGCCGGCCGGTGCGGTCGGTGGCCGCGCTGCCGTGCGCCATGGCGCCCTCCGCTCGTCCGTCGGGCCCGGACCGGTCGGGTCCGGTGTCCGCGACTCCCATCATGTGACCGAATCATCACCATATGAGCGGTAAGTCTGTTTCTGCCCGCCGGGCTGCGGCAGACGGAGGGCCGACGCGGCCGGGCCGACGCCGCCGGCCTGTCGGTGGCACCGGGCACCATGGGGGCATGGCGCAGCAGAGCTCCGGGGACGCCCTCGACGGATTCACCCCCGCGACCAGGGCGTGGTTCACCGGCGCCTTCGACGCGCCCACCCCGGCGCAGACCGAGGCCTGGGCCGCCATCCGGCGGCGGACCGACGTCCTGGTGGTCGCCCCGACCGGCTCCGGCAAGACCCTCGCGGCGTTCCTCTCCGCCCTGGACAGGCTCAGCGCCACCCCGCCGCCCGCGGACGCCGGGCGACGCTGCCGGGTGCTCTACGTCTCGCCGCTGAAGGCCCTCGCGGTCGACGTCGAGCGCAACCTCCGCGCCCCGCTGACCGGCCTGCGGCAGGCCGCCGTCCGGCTCGGGCTGCCCGAGCCGGAGGTCGAGGTCGGCATCCGCTCCGGCGACACCCCCGCGGCCGAGCGCCGCCGCTTCGCCACCCACCCGCCGGACATCCTGATCACCACCCCCGAGTCGCTGTTCCTGCTGCTGACGTCCGCCGCGCGCGACGCCCTGCGCGGCATCGACACGGTGATCCTCGACGAGGTGCACGCGGTCGCCGGGACCAAGCGCGGAGCCCACCTCGCGCTCAGCCTGGAGCGCCTCGACGAGCTGCTCGACGCCCCCGCCCGCCGCATCGGGCTGTCCGCGACCGTCCGCCCGGTCGAGGAGGTCGCCCGCTACCTGAGCCCGCAGCGCGGGGCCGTCGTCGTGCAGCCGCCCTCGGCCAAGCGGTTCGACCTGTCGGTGGTCGTCCCGGTGCCCGACCTCGACGAGCTGCCCGCCGGCAGCGACGACGACCCGGCCCGGGCCGCGTCGATCTGGCCGCACGTCGAGGAGCGGATCGTCGACCTCGTCCAGGCGCACCGCTCGACGATCGTCTTCGCCAACTCCCGCCGCCTCGCCGAGCGCCTCTGCAACCGGCTCAACGAGATCGCGTACGAGCGCGCCACCGGCGAGCCGCTGCCCGAGTCGCACGCACCGGCCCAGCTGATGGCCGAGTCCGGGACCGCCCGCGGCGCCCCGCCCCTGCTCGCCCGGGCCCACCACGGCTCGGTCTCCAAGGAGCAGCGCGCGCAGGTCGAGGAGGAGCTGAAGGCCGGACGGCTGCCCGCCGTGGTCGCCACCTCCAGCCTGGAGCTGGGCATCGACATGGGCGCCGTCGACCTGGTCGTCCAGGTCGAGTCCCCGCCGTCGGTCGCCTCCGGGCTGCAGCGGGTCGGCCGGGCCGGCCACCAGGTCGGCGCGGTCTCCACCGGCGTGGTGTTCCCGAAGTACCGGGGCGACCTCGTGCAGGCCGCGGTGGTCACCGAGCGGATGCGCGCGGGCGGCATCGAGGCGCTGCGCGTCCCGCGCAACCCGCTCGACGTCCTCGCCCAGCAGCTGGTCGCCATGACCGCCCTCGACACCTGGCCGGTGGACGAGCTGCTCGCGGTCGTCCGGCGGGCCGCGCCCTTCGCCGGGCTGCCGCAGTCCGCGTTCGACGGCGTCCTCGACATGCTCGCCGGGCGCTACCCGTCGGACGCCTTCGCCGAGCTCCGGCCGCGGGTCGTCTGGGACCGCGTCGCGGGCACGGTCACCGGCCGGCCCGGTGCGCAGCGGCTCGCCGTGACCTCCGGCGGCACCATCCCGGACCGCGGCCTGTTCGGCGTCTTCATCGCCGGCGCCGACCCGAAGAAGGGCGGCGGCCGGGTCGGCGAGCTCGACGAGGAGATGGTCTACGAGTCCCGCGTGGGCGACGTCTTCACCCTCGGCACGACCTCGTGGCGGATCGAGGAGATCACCCACGACAAGGTGCTGGTCACCCCGGCACCGGGCGTGCCCGGCAGGCTGCCGTTCTGGAAGGGCGACACCCTCGGACGCCCCCTGGAGCTGGGCCGCGCGGTCGGCGCCTTCGTCCGCGAGCTCGGCGGCCTCCCGCCCGGGGAGGCGACCGCCCGGCTGAGGGCGGCCGGCCTGGACGACTGGGCGGCGGGCAACCTGCTCGCGTACCTCGCCGAGCAGCGCGCCGCGTGCGGCCACCTGCCCGACGACCGCACCATCGTGGTCGAGCGGTTCCGCGACGAGCTCGGCGACTGGCGGATCGTCGTCCACTCCCCCTTCGGGGCCCAGGTGCACGCGCCGTGGGCGCTGGCCATCGGCGCCCGGCTGCGGGAGAAGCACGGGCTCGACCCGCAGGTCATGCACGGCGACGACGGCATCGTGCTGCGGCTGCCCGACGCCGACCTGCTCGACTTCCCGAGCCCCGACCGGCCCGCGGACGAGGAGGCCCCGGTCGGCGCCGACGCCGCCCTCTTCGACCCCGGAGACGTCGAACGGCTCGTCACCGACCAGGTCGGCGGCTCCGCCCTGTTCGCCTCCCGCTTCCGCGAGTGCGCCGGCCGCGCCCTGCTGCTCCCCCGCCGCAGCCCGGGCCGCCGCACCCCGCTGTGGCAGCAGCGCCAGCGCGCCTCGCAGCTGCTGGAGGTGGCTGCCGAGTACGGGTCGTTCCCGATCGTGCTGGAGGCCGTCCGCGAGTGCCTCCAGGACGTCTTCGACGTGCCCGGCCTGGTCGAGCTGATGGGCGACCTGGAGTCCCGCGCCGTCCGCCTGGTGGAGGTCACCACCCCGGAGCCGTCCCCCTTCGCCCGGTCCCTGCTCTTCGGGTACGTCGCGCAGTTCCTCTACGAGGGCGACTCCCCGCTCGCCGAGCGCCGCGCCGCCGCGCTCTCCCTCGACTCCCGGCTGCTCTCCGAGCTCCTCGGCCAGGCCGAGCTGCGCGAGCTGCTCGACCCTCAGGTCCTCGCCGACCTGGAGACCGAACTCCAGCGCCTCACCCCGGAGCGCCGGATCAAGGACGCCGAGGGGGTGGCCGACGCCCTGCGCATGCTCGGCCCGCTCTCCGGGGCCGAGCTCGCCGTCCGCGGCGCCGAGCCGCCGTGGGCCCTCGGGCTCGAAGCCGCCCGCCGCATCGTCCGGGTCAGGATCGGCGGCGAGCAGCGCTGGGCCGCGATCGAGGACGCCGGGCGGCTGCGCGACGCCCTGGGCACCCCGCTGCCGGTCGGCGTGCCGGAGGCCTTCACCGAGCCGGTGAAGGACCCGCTCGGCGACCTGCTGGCCCGCTACGGCCGCACCCACGGCCCGTTCACGGCCGCCGAGGCCGCCGCGCGCTTCGGCCTCGGCACCGCCGTGGTCACCGGCACGCTGCACCGCCTCACCGCGGCGGGCCGCCTCGTCCAGGGCGAGTTCCGCCCGCTCGAAGGGCACACCTCCACCGTCGAGTGGTGCGACACCGAGGTGCTGCGGCGCCTGCGGCGGCGGTCCCTGGCCGCGCTGCGCCAGGAGGTGGAGCCGGTGCCGCCGCGAGCGCTCGCCGCGTTCCTCCCGCAGTGGCAGCACCTGGCCGGGCACCGGCTGCGCGGGGTCGACGGCCTGTACCGCGTCGTGGAGCAGCTCCAGGGCACCGCCCTGCCGGCGTCCGCCCTGGAGAGGCTGGTGCTCCCCGCCCGGGTGTCCGACTACTCCCCCGAGCTGCTGAACGAGCTCATGATCGCCGGGGAGGTCGGCTGGGCCGGGGCCGGGGCCCTCCCGGGCAAGGACGGCTGGATCAGCCTCCACCTCGCCGAGAACGCGCCGCTGCTGCGCCCCGAGCCGGTGCCGCCCGCCGTGACCCCCGTCCACACGGAGCTGCTCTCGGCCCTCGCCGGCGGCTACGGACTGCTGTTCCGCCAGCTCGCCGACCGTCTGCCGGACACGGCGGAGAGCGAGGTCGCCACGGCCCTGTGGGACCTCGTCTGGGCCGGGTACGTCACCAACGACTCGCTGGCCCCGCTGCGGGCGCTCCTGGGCTCGGGACGGACCGCCGGGTCGACGGCCCACCGGGCGGTGCGCGGCACCCCCCGCGGCCGGATCGGCGGCGCCGGCCGCCCGTACGGCGCCCGCCGGCCGGGCCCGCCGACGGTCGCCGGCCGGTGGTCGCTGCTGCCCGGGGCGGACGGCGCCGCGACGGCGCGGGCGGCGGCCCGGGCGCAGAGCCTGCTCGACCGCCACGGGGTGCTGACGCGCGGCGCGGTCGCCGCCGAACGGGTTCCCGGCGGCTTCGCCGGGGTGTACCGCGTGCTGTCCGCCTTCGAGGAGCGCGGCCGGGCCCGCCGGGGCTACTTCGTGGAGGGCCTGGGCGGTGCGCAGTTCGCGATGGACGGCGCCGCCGACCGGCTCCGGTCGGTGAACGGCCGGCTGGAGCGTGCCGCCGCCCGGGGCTGGGCGTCGGCCCCCGGCCCCGGTGGTGACGAGCAGCCGGCGGCGCTGGTGCTGGCCGCGGCCGACCCGGCCAACGCGTACGGCGCCGCACTCGCGTGGCCCGACCCCGCGGCCGGTCCGGCCGCGAAGGGCGCCGCGCACCGGCCGGGCCGCAAGGCGGGCGCCCTGGTGGTGCTGGTCGACGGCGAGCTGGTGCTGTACGTGGAGCGCGGCGGCAGGTCACTGCTGTCGTGGACGGCGGGCGAGCCGCTGGCGGTGGCGGCACGGGCCCTCGCGGGGGCCGTACGGGCGGGCGCCCTGGGGAGCGTGACGGTGGAGCGGGCGGACGGCGAGGCGGCGCTCACGTCGGCGCTGGGGCCGGTGCTGGAGGAGGCGGGCTTCCATCCGACGCCGCGCGGCTACCGGCTGAGGCCCTGAGGCTCGTCCTCGGTCGCAGGCGGGGGCGCGGGCGCCGCGGACGGCCGGCGGCGGGCGGGACCGGTCGGCCGGCTGTCGCTGTGGACGGGCAGCAGGCCCAGTCCCCAGCCGCCGGCGGCGAGTATGCCGAGCACGGTGCCGTCACCGCCCGTGGCGGGGCCGAGGAGCCACCAGCCCGTGCCCGCGCACAGCAGAGCGGCCGGGCCGGCCCACCTGAGGTGGTCCCGCCCGGCCGCCCGCACGAGCCGTGCGGCTCGCAGCGCTCCGTTGGTGGTCATTCCGGCCTCCTTCTCCCGCTCCCCGGGGGAGGGCGGGGTCAGCGAGGTCCGGTCAGGCCGCGACCACGTCCATGGCGGCGGCCTTGGGCACCGTGGCACCGGCCCGGTCGCCGGGCGACTGCAGCGGCACCGGTTCGAGCACCGGCCTCAGGAGATCACCCTCGGAGAGGGTGGCCATCGCCGCAAGTTCGGCGAGCGACAGCTCGTCGCTGACCTCGCGCATGACCTCGGACATCCGGACGTCGAGTGCGTCGCAGATGGCGGAGAGCAGCTCGGAGGACGCCTCCTTCTGCCCCCGCTCCACCTCGGAGAGGTAGCCGAGTGAAACCCTGGCGGCCGCCGACACCTCGCGGAGTGTGCGGCCCTGGCGCTGGCGCTGCCGACGCAGCACATCGCCCAGCAGGCGACGGAGCAGGATCATCGGTGCCTCCCTCCTCGGACTGCGGATCGAGATGTCACGACCCCACCGTACCGCCTCGTCCGCATCGCGTGCGGGGACCGTGGTCGTGTTCACTCTGGGCTGCAAGGCTGTCCCCTCCCGTTCTGGGCCCCACCCGGGCCGTCGTCGCGCCCCTCGGGCGCCCCCGGCCCCGGTGCGCGGCTGGTCGGCTTCCTGTGTTCTGCCCGCCGCGGGGTGGTGATGTAACACGATCCTCCAGCTCGGGCCGTGAGTTCAGCGATTTCAGGAAAGCTCAGCGCGGACGCCCGCGACTCGCTAGGTGCCCGAGGAGCAGTTCCAGGGCCTCGGTGACGGTCGCCGCGCGGATGACGGTGCGTTGCCCGGACAACACCGGGGAGACCGCCGCTGTTCCGTCCGGGCCGGCGAATCCGACGTGCACGGTGCCCACCGGCAGCCCGTCCTGCGGGTCAGGCCCGGCCACCCCCGTGGTCGCGATCCCGTACGTCGCGCCGAGCAGCCTCCTGGCCCCCTCGGCCATCTGCCGTGCCACGACGGGGTGCACGGGGCCGTGGACGGCGAGCAGCCCCTCGTCGACGCCGAGCACGGTGGCCTTCAGCTCGGTGGCGTAGGCCGTGACGGACCCGCGGAAGGTCGCCGAGGCCCCGGGGACGTCCACCAGGGCGGCGGCGAGCAGCCCGCCGGTGAGCGACTCGGCGACCGCCACCGTGGCGCCCTGCTCCCGCAGGGCGGCGTGCACCTCCTCCGCGAGCACCCGGTCGTCCACCCGGTCGTTCACCCGGTCGTTCCCCCGCCGGCCGTCCGCTTCCGGGCGAGGCCCTCGCGGCGCAGCCGCAGCGCCTGGCCGACGTAGTCGAGGCCGGTGGCGACGGTCAGCAGCACGGCGGCGCCCATCACCACGGCGCGGGCGGTGGCGAGCGGACCGGTCAGCACCAGCACGTACATGCCGACGGCGATGCCCTGGGTGAGCGTCTTCAGCTTGCCGCCGCGGCTGGCCGGGATGACGGCGTAGCGGATCACCCAGAAGCGCATCAGCGTGACGCCGAGCTCGCGGGCCAGGATGACGACGGTGATCCACCAGGGCAGGTCGCCGAGCACGGACAGGCCGATGAGGGCCGCGCCCATGATCGCCTTGTCGGCGATCGGGTCGGCGATCTTGCCGAAGTCGGTGATCAGGCCCTTGCGCCGGGCGAGCTCGCCGTCGAAGACGTCGGTGATCATCGCGACGGCGAAGGTGGCCCACGCCACCGCCCGCCACTTGGGGTCGTGGCCGCCGTCGGCGAAGAGCAGCACCACGAACACCGGCACCAGCAGCAGCCGGAGCATCGTCAGGATGTTGGCGATGTTCCAGACCCCGGGCTGCGGGGGCTGTGCGGCCCCCGGGCGGCCGGGGCGGGCCGCGGCGGGGGCACCGGGCCCCTGGGTCATGCGTCCGCTCCCGGGGTGGCTTCCGGCTCCGCGGCCACGGCCTCGGCGACGAGGTCGACGCCCTCGGTCCCGACGACCACGGCGCGGTAGTACCGGCCGACCTCGGCGTCGTCCGCGCCGAGCAGGGTCGTGAGGCCGTCGGTCTCGGGCGCCTGGTGGGCGGCGCGGCCCTCGACCGTGCCGTCCTCCACGGACTCGACGAGCACGAGCACCTCGGTGCCGATCCGCTCCTCGGCGCGCTGCGCGGTGAGCTCCTCGGCGAGACGGGAGAGGCGGGAGAGGCGGTCGGCGACGACGTCGTCCGGCAGCTTGCCGTCGAGGGTCGCGGCCTCGGTGCCGTCCTCGTCGGAGTACCCGAAGACGCCGATCGCGTCGAGGCGGGCGTGCGAGACGAAGCGCTCCAGCTCGGCGTAGTCCTCCTCGGTCTCACCGGGGAAGCCCACGATGAAGTTCGAGCGGGCACCGGCCTCCGGGGCCTTGCCGCGGATGCCCGCGAGCAGCTCCAGGAACTGGTCGGTGGAGCCGAAACGGCGCATCCGGCGGAGCACCGCGGGGGCCGAGTGCTGGAACGACAGGTCGAAGTACGGGACGACCTTGTCGGTCGAGGTCATCGCGTCGATCAGGCCCGGGCGCATCTCGGCGGGCTGCAGGTAGCTGACGCGGATCCGCTCGATGCCGTCGACGGCGGCGATCTCGCCCAGCAGCGTCTCCAGCAGCCGGATGTCGCCGAGGTCCTTGCCGTACGAGGTGTTGTTCTCGCTGACCAGGACGACCTCGGTGACGCCCTCGCCGGCGAGCCAGCGGGCCTCGTTGAGGACGTCCGAGGGGCGGCGGGAGACGAAGGACCCGCGGAAGGCCGGGATGGCGCAGAACGAGCACCGGCGGTCGCAGCCGGAGGCGAGCTTGATCGAGGCGACCGGGCTGTCGTCGAGGCGCTTGCGGAGCGTCCGCGGGCCGGAGGCGGGGGCGAGGCCGTCGGGGAGGTCCGCGGGGGCACCGTGGCCCGGGAGCGCGACCTCGGCGGCGGCGGCCTGCCGCTCGACCGGGGTCAGCGGCAGCAGGGTGCGGCGGTCGCGCGGCGTGTGGGCCTCGACGTGGCCGCCGGAGAGGATCGTCTGCAGCCGGGTCGAGATGTCGGAGTAGTCGTCGAAGCCGAGCACGCCGTCGGCCTCGGGCAGCGCCTCGGCGAGCTCCTTGCCGTAGCGCTCGGCCATGCAGCCGACCGCGACGACGGCCTGCGTGCGGCCGTGGCCCTTGAGGTCGTTGGCCTCCAGCAGGGCGTCGACGGAGTCCTTCTTGGCGGCTTCCACGAACCCGCAGGTGTTGACGACGGCGACGTCGGCGTCGGCGGCGTCGTCGACCAGGAGCCAGCCGTCCGCCTCCAGTCGCCCGGCGAGTTCCTCGGAGTCCACCTCGTTGCGGGCGCATCCGAGCGTGACAAGGGCGACAGTACGGCGTTCAGGCATGACGCCAAGATTAACGCGCGGCCCCCGGTGCCGTTCGCCCCGGAGGCCGCGCGCGTTGTCCGAAGGCCCGGACTCAGCCTGCCTGGGGGTCTCCAGGGGTGTACGTGACGTGCACCACCTGGCCGTCCGCACCCGCCGGACCGAGGTCCTTGCCGTTGACGTACACGTGCACGGCGCCCGCGTTGCCGATCACCAGGCTGATCTGCTTGCCGTCGGTGAACGTCTGGTCCTGGCCGGATTCGAGGTTGTTGGAGAAGATCGTCCTGTTCTTGCCGTCCTTCGCGGACACCCAGCTCGTGGCCTTCTCGGCGACGAGCTTCACGGTGACCTTGTCGGCCGGGGCCGCCGCGATCGGCGCCAGGCTGGGGGCCGGGGCCGGCGGCTGGGCGGACGGCGAGGCGGCGGCCGGGCCCGGGGCGTCCGCGAGCGGGGAGCTGGCGGTGCCCGCGGCGGGCTGGCCGGAGCCGCCGCCGACCAGGTTGAAGCCGATCAGCGCGACGACGGCGACGATGGCCACGACCATCGGCGTGGTCCAGTTCGGCCGGCGGTGGTCGTTGACCTTGATCGGGGTGGGGTCCATCAGCGGGGTGGGCCGGCGGTCGGCGGGGGCGCCGCCGTGCGCGGCGTCGTACCGGGCGACCAGCTCGTCGGCGTCGGCCCCGACGGCCTTGGCGAGGAGCCGGACGTGGCCCCGGGCGTAGAAGTCTCCGCCGCAGCGGCTGAAGTCGTCCTGCTCGACGGCGTGCACGATCGGCACGCGGATGCGGGTCGTCGAACTCACCTGATCGACGGTCAGTCCGGCGTCGATCCGGGCGACGGTGAGCACACGTCCGATGGACGGGAGGTCGGTGGCGGGCTGGTCTGCCGGCGCCGGCTGTCCCGAAGCGTTCCGGGACGTGCGGGCTGAGGGCCGGCGGCTGCCTCGGTCGGGGGACTTGCCGATGGTCACTGGACGCGCCTTTCGAGCGTTGGCCACCTGCTGAGAAGACAGTCTAGGGGCGGGGGTGGAACGTTTCTCAAGCGGAACAGGCCCGAACGTGGGCGGCCGCCCGACCCTGCCTGACGGCGGATCAGCGCAGGCCGGGGCGATGGTTCGCCTCCGCCCCGAAGGGGACGTGCCGGGTGCCCGGCGTGGTTCCCTTACCTATCACATTCCACCGAACGGGTGAGAGGCGGCTACCCACGGAGTGTCAGGAGCACACTGTCCAGTTCATCGGGTTTCACGAGGACGTCCCGGGCCTTGGAGCCCTCGCTGGGCCCGACGATCCCCCGGGACTCCATGAGGTCCATCAGCCGTCCGGCCTTGGCGAAGCCCACCCGGAGCTTGCGCTGGAGCATCGACGTGGAGCCGAACTGCGTGGAGACCACCAGCTCGGCCGCCTGGATCAGCAGATCCATGTCGTCGCCGATCTCCTCGTCGATCTCCTTCTTCGGACCGCCGCCGACCGAGACGTCGTCGCGGTAGACGGCCGACATCTGGTCCTTGCAGTGCTGCACGATCCGGGCGATCTCCGCCTCGGTGACGAAGGCGCCCTGCATCCGGACCGGCTTCGAGGCACCCATCGGCAGGAACAGCGCATCGCCCTTGCCGATGAGCTTCTCCGCGCCGGGCTGGTCGAGGATGACCCGGGAGTCGGCCATCGCCGAGGTGGCGAACGCCAGCCGGGACGGCACGTTCGCCTTGATGAGGCCGGTCACGACGTCCACGGAGGGCCGCTGGGTGGCCAGCACCAGGTGGATGCCGGCCGCGCGGGCCAGCTGGGTGATGCGCACGACGGAGTCCTCGACGTCCCGCGGGGCGACCATCATGAGGTCGGCCAGCTCGTCGACGATCACCAGCAGGTACGGGTAGGGCGTCAGCTCGCGCTCGCTGCCGAGCGGCGGTACGACCGTCCCGGCCCGCACGGCGGCGTTGAAGTCGTCCACGTGCCGGAAGCCGAACGCCGCGAGGTCGTCGTAGCGCATGTCCATCTCGCGCACGACCCACTGGAGGGCCTCGGCGGCCTTCTTCGGGTTGGTGATGATCGGCGTGATCAGGTGCGGGATGCCCTCGTACGCGGTCAGCTCGACGCGCTTGGGGTCGACCAGCACCATCCGGACCTCGTCCGGGGTGGAACGGACCAGCACCGAGGTGATCAGGCAGTTGATGCACGAGGACTTGCCCGCACCGGTCGCGCCGGCGACCAGGACGTGCGGCATCTTCGCGAGGTTGGCCATCACGGTGTGGCCCTCGACGTCCTTGCCCATGCCGACGACCATCGGGTGGTCGTCGTCGGAGGCGCTGCGCGAGCGCAGGAGGTCGCCGAGGGTGACCATCTCGCGGTCCCGGTTGGGGATCTCCACGCCGACCGCGGACTTGCCGGGGATCGGGCTGATGATCCGCACGTCGGGGCTGGCGACGGCGTACGCGATGTTCCTGGCGAGGGCGGTGATCCGCTCGACCTTGACCGCCGGGCCCAGCTCGACCTCGTAGCGGGTGACCGTCGGGCCGCGGGTGAAGCCGGTGACGCGGGCGTCCACCTTGAACTCCGCGAAGACGGCGCTGAGCTGGGCGGCGACCTCGTCGTTGAGCCGGGACCTGGCCTTGGCCGGGGGGCCCTGCTCCAGCAGGTCGAGCGGCGGCAGGCTGTAGGTGACGTCGCCGGCCAGCCGCAGCTGCTCCATCCGCACCGGCGCCGGACCGTGGCCGCCCGGGGCCCCGGCGGACCGGGCGGCCGGCACGGCCGGCTCCTCCGGCGGCGCCGTGTTGTCCTGCACCTGGTGCATCATGCTGGCGACCGCGGGCGAGCCCGGCACTCCGTACAGCAGGGCGCCGTCCAGGTCGGCGGCGACGCCGGCCGCGATGTCGCGGGTCTCGTACGGGTCCTTCACGAACATGTCGGGGAGGGCCGAGCCGAGCTCCGGCTCGTCGACCTTCTTGTGGCGGCGGCGCCGCCGCGAGCGGCCGGACTCGTCGTCCCGGCCCTCGATCGTGAAGGGCAGCGCCTCCGGGTCGGCGTCCTCGGGGGGTTCGGAGGAGAACTCGCGGGCCGCCCCGGGGGCGTCCGCGCCGGCCCCGCCCGCGAACGCCGGCTCGACCACGCCGAGCCGCACGCCCACCTGGCGCAGGCGCTCCGGGATCTTGTTGACCGGCGTGGCGGTGACGACCAGCAGCCCGAAGAACGCGAGGAGGAGCAGCAGCGGCACCGCGAGCGGCGGGCCCGCCGCGGCCATCATGGGGGTGGACGCGCCCCAGCCGACGATCCCGCCCGCGGCCCGTATCCGGGTCGCCCCGCTCGACATGACGGGGGCTCCGCAGCCGATGTGGACCAGGCCGAGCACACCGATCACCAGGGCGGTCAGGCCGATCACGATCCGGCCGTTGGCCTCCGGCACCTCGGGGTGGCGCATCAGCCGTACGGCGACCGCGCCGAGGAGGAACGGCACCAGGACGTCCAGGCGGCCGAAGAGTCCGGACACGACGTTCGTCGCGGCGCCGCCGAGCCAGCCCTGCGGGCTGAACCACGTGCCGGCGGCGGTGACCAGCGCGAGCGCGAACAGCAGCAGCCCCAGGCCGTCCTTCCGGTGCGCCGGGTCGAGGTTCCTCGCGCCGTGGCCGAACCCGCGGAACAGCGCCCCGACGGAGTGCGCGAGGCCGAGCCAGACCGCCCGCACGGCGCGGAAGAGTATCGGCCGCGGCGGGGGCGGGGGCGGCGCGGCGGCCTTCTTCGTGGACGCCTTCTTCGCCGCGGCCGCCTTGCGCGGGACGGCGGGCGCGGCGGCGGCCTTCCCGGCCGGCGCCTTCTTGGCCGGCCCGGGCTTCGGGTTGCGTGCCTGGCTTCCGGGCGTACGTGTGGCCATGGCTCAGCAGCCTACCGGCGGGCGGCACTCCAGCACATGTGACCGAGCGCGGCGGCGGGGGGCGTGTCGCCGGTACCCGCCGCGGACGGCCCGCGGGGGCGGGGCCGACGCGGTGTCAGGACCGGCTCAGGACGAGCCGGGGCGCAGCGCGTCGAGGGCCCGGCGCAGACCGGCGAGCTTGCGCTCCAGGTGCGCGGCGCCCGCGGCGGCCGCGGGGTCCGAGGAGCCGTCGAGCTGCTTCGCGAGCGCCTCCGCCTGCTCCTCGACGCTGGCCAGCCGGGCCGACAGCTCGCCGAGCAGTGCGCCGCCGAGCGCGGGCGCCTCGCCGGCCTCCAGCTGCAGGCGCAGCAGTGCCGCCTGCTCCTTGAGCTGGCAGTTCTTCATGTAGAGGTCGACGAAGACCGACACCTTGGCGCGCAGCACCCACGGGTCGAACGGCTTGGAGATGTAGTCCACCGCGCCGGCCGCGTAGCCGCGGAAGGTGTGGTGCGGGCCGTGGTTGATCGCGGTGAGGAAGATGATCGGGATGTCACGGGTGCGCTCGCGGCGCTTGATGTGGGCGGCCGTCTCGAAGCCGTCCATGCCCGGCATCTGGACGTCCAGGAGGATCACCGCGAAGTCGTCGGTGAGCAGCGCCTTCAGCGCCTCCTCGCCGGACGAGGCACGCACCAGGGTCTGGTCCAACGCGGACAGGATGGCCTCCAGGGCAAGGAGGTTCTCCGGCCGATCGTCGACCAGAAGGATCTTCGCCTTCTGCACCAGGACCCGCCCTCCTGCCGGTTGCCTGCCCAGGGCGGGCACCTGCGTGCCGCCCGCTACTGACCCGGTCATGCTAGCCGTACCCCCTCGCCCGTCACATCGCTCCCGGCGATCCGGGGCCGGACCGCCGCCGCTGCGGGGTCGACGGAGCCGCCGGCCGGGGACTCGGCGTCACCGTCCGGTCACCGTTCGCAACGATTGCGGCACCCTACCGGGTTCCCGACCGGACTCGCCAGTGCGGGCCGTCCGGTGGACCTGGCGGCTACCCGACCGTCAGCCAGTGGCGCATGACCGCCAGCAGATGGTCGGTCTCGACCGGCTTGGTGACGTGGTCGTTCGCCCCGGCCTCCAGGCTCTTCTCCTTGTCGCCCTTCATGGCCTTCGCGGTCAGCGCGATGATCGGCAGCCCCGAGAACTGCGGCATCCGCCGGATCGCCTCCGTGGTCGCGTAGCCGTCCATCTCGGGCATCATGATGTCCATCAGCACCAGGGAGACGTCCTCGTGCTGCTCCAGCACCTCGATGCCCTCGCGGCCGTTCTCCGCGTACAGCACCGCCAGGCCGTACTCCTCCAGCACGCTGGTCAGCGCGAAGACGTTGCGGATGTCGTCGTCGACGATCAGCACCCGCTGGCCCTCGAAGCGGCCCTGGAACTGCGCCGCCCGGCCCGGCCGGTCGGCCGCCTGCACGGGCTGCCGCGGGAACTGCTCCTGGCCCGCGGCGAACGGCTCGGCCGCGACCGCACGGGCCTGCTGCGGCCGTCCCTCCGCCGCCCGGCGGCGCTCTGCGGCGCCCCTGCGGCGCTCCTCGGCCAGTTCGCGCACCTCCTGCGCCCAGTGCTCGGCCGGGTTCTCGCCGACCGGCACGGGGAGGCCCACCGGCGTGAACCCGACCGCGGCGCGCGCACCCGGTCCGGCGAGGCGGTCGGGCGCGGCCTCCGGGCCCTCGGTCCGCAGCGGGAGGTACAGCGTGAAGGTGGAGCCGTCGTCGAGCTCGCTCTCGGCGTGGATCTCGCCGCCGAGCAGTCGGGCGATCTCCCGGCTGATCGACAGGCCCAGGCCCGTGCCGCCGTACTTGCGGCTGGTGCCGCCGTCGGCCTGCCGGAACGGCTCGAAGATCTCCCGCAGCTTGTTGCCGGGGA
Organism: Kitasatospora sp. NE20-6; assembly: GCF_045862635.1. Classification (NCBI taxonomy): domain Bacteria; kingdom Bacillati; phylum Actinomycetota; class Actinomycetes; order Kitasatosporales; family Streptomycetaceae; genus Kitasatospora; species Kitasatospora sp. NE20-6. Next base: position 9,954 of record NZ_BPRL01000034.1, on the reverse strand, counting down.
TGCCGATGCCCGTGTCGGAGACGGAGAAGGCGATCAGCTGCTCGTCCGGGTCACCGATGGCCCCGGCCTCCAGCAGCTGCTCGCGGACGTGCTGGGGGACGTCCGCGTCGGTGACCGGCCGGATCAGCAGGTCGACCGCGCCGGCGTCGGTGAACTTCACCGCGTTGGAGAGCAGGTTGCGCAGCACCTGCTGGAGCCGCTGCTCGTCCGTGTGCAGGGTCGCCGGGAGTTCGTCGGAGACCCGCACCGCGAAGTCGAGGTTCTTGTCCGCGGCGAGCGGCCGGAACGCGGCCTCCACGTAGTCGACCAGCTGCACCAGGGCGATCCGGGCCGGACGGACGTCCATCTTGCCCGCCTCGACCTTGGACAGGTCGAGGATGTCGTTGATGAGCTGGAGGAGGTCCGAACCGGCGCCGTGGATGGTCTCGGCGAACTCGACCTGCTTGGGCGAGAGGTTGCCCTCGTTGTTGTCGGAGAGCAGCTTGGCGAGGATCAGCAGCGAGTTGAGCGGGGTGCGCAGCTCGTGCGACATGTTGGCGAGGAACTCGCTCTTGTAGCGGGAGGCGAGGGCCAGCTGCTCGGCGCGCTCCTCCAGGATCTGCCGGGCCTCCTCGATCTCGCTGTTCTTGATCTCGATGTCGCGGTTCTGCTGGGCGAGCTGCTCGGCCTTCTCCTGCAGTTCCTCGTTGGTGCGCTCCAGCTCCTCCTGCCGCGCCTCCAGCTCGGCGGAGCGCATGGAGAGTTCGGCGGTCAGCCGCTGCGACTCCAGCAGCAGGCCCTCGGTCTTGGTGTTGACGCTGATGGTGTTGACCGTCACGCCGATCAGGTCGGCGATCTGGTTGAGGAAGTCCAGGGCGACCGCCGTGAACGAGCTGAACGTCGCCAGCTCGATCACCCCGAGCAGCCGGCCCTCGAACAGCACCGGCAGCACCACCACGTGCGCGGGCGACGCCTCGCCGAGCCCGGAGGCGATCTTCAGGTAGCCGGGCGGGGTCTGGCTGACCACGATCGACCGCCGCTCCACCGCGACCTGCCCGACCAGCCCCTCACCCGGCCGGAACGTCGTGGGCATCGTGCGCCGCTGGTAGCCGTAACTGCCGATCAGGCGCAGCACGGTGTCGTTCTCGTCGTCGTCCTCGGTGACCAGCTCGGCCGTCCGGCCGGACGGCTGCGCCAGGAAGAACGCGCCGTGCTGGGCGGAGACCACCGGTGTCAGCTCGGTCATGATGAGCGCGGCGACCGCCTCCAGATCGCGGCGGCCCTGCAGCAGGCCGGACATCCGGGCCAGGTTGGTCTTCAGCCAGTCCTGGTCCTTGTTGGTGCGGGTGGTCTCGCGGAGGTTCGCGATCATCTGGTTGATGTTGTCCTTGAGCTCGTCGAGCTCGCCGGACGCGTCCACGTCGATCCGCGGGGAGAGGTCGCCGCGGGTCACCGCGGTGGCGACCTGGGCGATCGCACGCACCTGCCGGGTCAGGTTGTTGGCCAGCTCGTTCACCGACTCGGTGAGGTCCTGCCAGCGGCCGGCCACGCCGGGGACGCGGGCCTGGCCGCCGAGCCGTCCGTCGGTGCCCACCTCGCGGGCCACGCGGGTCACCTCGTCGGAGAACGCGCCGAGCTGGTCGACCATCGTGTTGATGCTGGTCTTCAGCTCCAGGATCTCGCCGCGCGCGTCGACGTCGATCTTCTGCGACAGGTCGCCGCGGGCGACCGCCGTGATGACCAGGGCGATGTTGCGGACCTGGCCGGTGAGGTTGTTGGCCATCAGGTTGACGTTGTCGGTCAGGTCCTTCCAGATGCCCGCGACGCCCGGCACGGACGCCTGGCCGCCCAGGGTGCCGTCGGTGCCCACCTCACGGGCCACCCGGGTCACCTCGACGGCGAACGCCGACAGCTGGTCGACCATCGTGTTGAGGGTGCTGGCGAGCGCCTTGACCTCGCCCTGCGCCTCGATGGTGATCTTCTTCGACAGGTCTCCGCTGGCCACCGCCGAGGCCACCTCGGCGATGTTGCGGACCTGGCTCGTCAGGTTCGACGCCATGAAGTTCACGTTGTCGGTCAGGTCGCGCCAGATGCCCGAGACGCCGCGCACCCGCGCCTGACCGCCCAGGATGCCCTCGGTGCCCACCTCACGGGCCACCCGCGTGACCTCGTCCGCGAACGCCGACAGCTGGTCGACCATCGTGTTGACGGTGGTGACCAGCTCGCGGATCTCGCCCTTCGCGTCGACGGTGATCTTCTTCGACACGTCGCCGCGGGCCACCGCGGTGGTCACCTCGGCGATGTTCCGCACCTGGCTGGTCAGGTTGTTGGCCATCAGGTTCACGCTGTTGGTGAGGTCCTGCCAGGTGCCGGAGACACCCGGCACGGACGCCTGGCCGCCCAGGATGCCCTCGGTGCCGACGTCCCGGGCGACCCGGGTCACCTCCGCCGCGAACGCCCCGAGCTGGTCGACCATCGTGTTGATGGTGTTCTTGAGCTCCAGGATCTCGCCGCGCGCGTCGACCTGGATCTTCTGCGACAGGTCGCCCTTGGCGACCGCCGTCGTCACCTGCGCGATGTTGCGCACCTGGCTCGTCAGGTTGTTCGCCATCGAGTTGACGTTCTCGGTGAGGTCCTTCCAGACCCCGGCCACGCCCGGCACCTGCGCCTGGCCGCCCAGGATGCCCTCGGTGCCCACCGCGCGCGCCACCCGCGTCACCTGCTCGGCGAAGCCGGACAGCTGGTCGACCATCGTGTTGATGGTGTTCTTCAGCTCCAGGATCTCGCCGCGCGCGTCGACCTCGATCTTGCGCGACAGGTCGCCCTTGGCGACCGCCGTCGTCACCTCCGCGATGTTCCGCACCTGCGCGGTGAGGTTCGCCGCCATGAAGTTCACCGAGTCGGTGAGGTCGCGCCACACCCCGGCCACGCCCGGCACCTGCGCCTGACCGCCCAGCCGGCCCTCGGTGCCCACGTCGCGCGCGACCGTCGTCACCTGCGCGGCGAACGAGTTGAGCTGGTCGACCATCGTGTTGACGGTGACCTTCAGCTCCAGCATCTCGCCGGCGACGTCCACCGTGACCTTGCGCGACAGGTCGCCCTTGGCGACCGCCGTCGTCACCTCGGCGATGTTCCGCACCTGCGCCGTCAGCCGCCCGGCCATGGTGTTGACCGAGTCCGCCAGGTCCTTCCAGCTGCCCGAGACGCTCCGCACCCGGGCCTGCCCGCCCAGCTTGCCGTCGGTGCCCACCTCGATGGCCACCCGGGTCACCTCGTCGGTGAACTCCGACAGCTGGTCCACCAGCCCGTTGACGGTGCGGCCCACCTTCAGGAACTCGCCCCGCAGCGGGTAGCTCGCCCCGTTGGTGTGGATCGACCGCAGCTCCATCCGCTGGTCGAGGTCACCCTCCGCGATCGACCCGAGCACCCGGCCCACCTCGGCCATCGGGCGCGCCAGGTCGTCGATCAGCGCGTTGCAGTTGTCGATCGCCGCCATCCAGGCGCCCTCGCCGACACCCGTCTCCAGGCGCTCCGACAGCCGCCCCTCCCGGCCGACCGCCCGCCGCACCCTCGCCAGCTCACCGGTGAGGTGCTGGTTGCGCTCCGCGACCTCGTTGAAGACCGCCGCGATCTCCGCGAGCGGGCCGTCCCCCGGAACGGTCAGCCGCCGCCGGACGTTGCCGTCCCGCATGGCGGTCAGCGCCGCCAGCAGCTTGCGCAGGTCGGCGGGCTCGGCACCGCGGCCGTACCCTCCGGCCCGGCGCCCGGGCACCCCGCGCGCCCGGCTGCCGGCATGGGTCGCTTCCCCGGTCGTGGCGATGGCGTCCTTGGTGGCCGAACTCAACGGGGGCCCTCCCACATCGTTACTGTGCGGTACCGCTTCAGTACCGTTCGGGAGCGGTACGGCGGCCGTCCCGGCCACCGGCACCGCTTCGACCGTACTTCGCCGGCCGGGTGCTGCGGACCCCCCAGTCTGTCAGCACCTGCGGCCGGTGTCCGTCCGGTTGCACAGGGTTCACGCCACCCGCACCTCCTCCGTGGGCAGAATCACCCCCACGCGCCTGTTTCCGCTCCCCGGGCCCGCGGGGTACCAAGCGGAAAGTAGGGTGGAACGCTGCACCGGGCCCAGGGGGCACAACTCCCGTGAGCCGGGCAGCCGGACCAGAGCAGAGGAGACGTGGCACGTGGTCACTGCACGCGCAGCCGCCACCTTCGGACCGGTCGACCGGTCCGCCGCCGCTGCGCGCGGCTTCGTCCGCGACGCACTCCTCGGCTGGGGGTTGCCGGAGGTCGTCGACGACGCCGTCATCCTCGTGAGTGAACTCGTCACCAACGCCGTGGTCCACGCCGGCACCTCCGCCGAGGTCGGCTGCATCCGCGAGCAGGAGACCGTCCGGATCGAGGTGACCGACCATCACCCCGAACGCGGCCTGCCCTCCTTCGTCAACGTCCCGACCGCCTCCGAGCGGTACGCCGACCCCGACGGCGAAGGCGGCCGCGGCCTCCTCATGTGCTCCGCCCTCTCCTCCTGCTGGGGCGTCGAGTACACCGCCGGCCGCAAGACCGTCTGGTTCCGGCTCGCCCTGCCCGAGCACGTCCTCGGCACCCGCTACGCCGTGCCGAGCCTGCCCGGCGGCGAACTCCCCGGCGCCGCGGGGCCCGTCCGCGTCGCCGTCGTCCAACTCGACGACGAGGGCACCGTCCGCGGCTGGAACGCCGACGCCGAATCCCTGCTGCGCCACACCGCCGACCAGGCCGTCGGACGCCCCTGGGCCGACCTCGCCGACTGGCCGCAGTCCCCCGGCACCGGACTCGGCCTCACCGAGACGCTCCGCCTCGCCCGCTGGGAGGGCAGCTACGGCGTCCGCACCGGCGACGGCCGCACCCTCGACGTGTACGGCGTCCAGGTCCGGCTGCGCGACACCCACGGCACCCCGTCCACCCTCTGCCTGCTGGTCGACGACGCCGACCGGGCCGTCCTGCGCACCCCCGGCACCACGCCCGAGACGCCGCCCTCCATCGAACCCCTCGACCTGCTGGTCGGCCCCGTCTCCGCGGGCGACCTCGGCGACATCGACGGACTCCTCCAGCGCATCGTCGACCGTGCCCGCGACCTCCTCGACGCGGACGCCGCCTACCTGCTCCTCACCACCGACGACGACACCGAGTTCGAGGTGCGCGCCGCCACCGGCCTGCCGACCGCCGGCCGCCGCTACGCCCGCCTGCCGATCGACGGCGGCGCCGGCCGCTACGACTCCGCGCGGCTGCCCGCCGTCCACGAGGACCTGGCCGTCCGCCCGTCCGCCGCGCCGCTGCTCAACGGCAGCGGACTGCGCTCCCTCATCACCGTACCGCTCAAGGTCGAGGGCCGACTCACCGGTTCCCTCGGCGTCGCCGCCGGCGCTCCCGCCCGCTACGACAACGAGGACGCGCTGCGCCTGCAGTTCGCCGCCGACCGCATCGCGCTGGCCCTGGAGAGCGCCCGGCTGACCGAGCTCGAACAGCTCCGCCGCGGCTCCCTCTCCTTCCTCGTCGAAGCCTCCGACCTGCTCGCCGGCACCCTCGAACACGAGCAGACCCTCGCCCTCATGGCCCAGATGGCCGTGCCGAAGCTCGCCACCTGGTGCGCCGTCTACACCACCGGCGAACAGGGCGGTGCCGCCGACCTCGCCTTCCTCCTGCACGAGGACGAGGACCGCATCGACCCGCTGCGCGACCTCCTCGACAAGACCGCGCCGCCCGCCGCCGGGCCCGCCGCCGGCGTCCGGTTCTGGAAGGCCCCCGCGGAGACCGCCCACAGCCTCGGCCTGGCCGACGGCCCCGCCCTCGCCGGGCTGCTCGGCGAGACCGTCGTCCTCCCGCTCGCCGCCCGCAACCGGGTCATCGGACTGCTCGTGCTCGGCGCCGCCGCCGGCGTCCGCTTCCGCCAGGAGATCCTCGAACTCGCCGAGGACCTCTCCCGCCGCGCCGCCCTCGCCCTCGACAACTCGCGCCTCTACTCGGAGCGCACCGCCACCAGCCAGGCCTTCCAGCGGGCCCTGCTGCCCCCGGAACTGCCCAAGATCCCCGGCGTCGACGTCGAGGTGTTCTACCAGGCGGCCGGCGAGGGCAACGAGGTCGGCGGCGACTTCTACGACATCTTCCCGATCCGCGAGGGCACGTACGGCTTCGCGATCGGCGACGTCTGCGGCACCGGCCCGGAGGCGGCCTCCGTGACGGGCCTCGCCCGCAACTCCCTCCGCCTGCTGGCCCGGGAGGGCCTCGACGCGCCCCAGGTGCTCACCCGCCTCAACGCCGCCATCCTCGGCGAGGGCACCCGGAGCCGCTTCCTCACCCTGCTGTACGGCGAGTTGACGCCCCGCCCGGACGGGTCGACCGCACTCTCCCTGGTCTGCGCCGGCCACCCGCTGCCGCTGCGGCTGCGCACCGACGGCAAGGTCGACCAGGCGGCGTCGCCGCAGCCGCTGCTCGGCGTCATGGAAGAACTCGACCTCGTCTCCGAGGAGTTGATCCTCTCACCGGGAGAGGTCCTGCTCTGCGTGACGGACGGCGTCACCGAACGCCGCGAAGGCCTGCGGATGCTCGGCGACGACGGCCTCGCCGAGGTGCTCACCGGGTGCACCGGGCTCACCGCCGGCGCGGTCGCCGCCCGCGTCCAGCGGGCGGTCGAACGGTTCGCCCCGGAGCCGCCCTCGGACGACATGGCGATCCTCACCCTCCGCGTGCCCGAGCAGCGCCACGGCTGACACCGCCACGGGCCGCCGTACGGAAGGTAGTCGGCCCCGGCGCCTGCACGGCGCCGTCCGCGCCACGGACCGCGGCAGCTCCGTGCGGCAGTGCGGCCTGCGCGCACCGGTCGGCCGCCCGGTCGACTGTCGCCACCGAACGGTCGGCGAGCGACGGATGGCGGCCCTGCACAGCTGACGACTGAACAAATTGTGGCATTCACAAGGGTACAAGGGCCTGCGGGCCGGGTACACCGTCATCACCGGGGACTCCCCCGGAGGGGCACCCGACCAGCGGCCCGACCGCCGGTCCTCACCCGCCGGCCTCCGCCCGCACGCACCGTCCGTGCGCCCGCGGTCCGGCATCGCGCAACCACCTGCCGCACCCACCGTGCACCGTCACGCACGTGTTCCGTGCGCCCTCACGCACCGCGCCCCCGGGCCGCGGTGCGCCCTCGACCCTTCACCGCCGCCATCCCGGCACCCAGTGAAAGGAGCCTCCGGTGAGCAACGACGCTACCGAGGCGAACGCCCGACCCGCAGGAGCCGACGCGGGTCCTCTCGGACACCTGGCCCTCGGACTGACCCTCCTCGCCTACGGTCTCCTCTCCACCGGCCTCCTCGACGGGGCCGGGGTCAAGGACGCCGTGTCGCTGGCCCACCTGGTCGGCGGCCTCACCCTCTTCGTCGCGGGCCTCTGGCAGCTCCGCGCCGGTGAGGTCTTCACCGGCACCGCCTTCACCTCCCTCGGCGCCTTCTGGGCCGTGTGGTCCGGTGCCGGCGGGGCAAGCAAGAACGCCGCCGGCCTGTTCCTGCTGCTCTGGGCCCTGCTCGCACTGAGCCTCACCCTCGCCGGCTGGAACGCCCACGGGCTGCTCGGCCGCGCCGTCTACGGCCTGTTCTCGGTCTCCCTCCTGCTCGGGGCCGTCGCCGCGTTCGCCGACAGCGGCGGGCTCGGCAAGGTCGCCGGCTGGGTCGCCGCGGCATCCGGCCTGGCCGCCTGGTACTGGGCGACCGCCACGCTGACCAACAGCGGCGGCGGGCTGAAGACCCTGCCGGTCAGGTAGCCCTCGGGACCGCCGGTGGGCCGGGCCTCACCCCCACGGGGCCCGGCCCACCGGCATGTCCGCAGCCGTCCGGCACGCGCCCGGTCGGCACGCGTCCGGTCTGCACGCATCCGGTCTGCACGCACCGGCACGGCCCGGGCCCGTACGGCAGGCGTCCGTGCGGCCTGTCGCGGGGCCTGGGAGGCCCGTCAGCGGCCCGCCGCGGCCCTGGCCGATCACGGTTGCGTCTACTTCGCCGCCGGGGCCGTACGCGATCGGGAGACTGGCCCGCATGACGCCGCCACGCCACCCTGCTCCGTCCGCTCCCCGGGCCGCCCTCCACCCGGTGCCGGCCGCACTGTCCGCCCTCCTCCTGGCCGCCGCCGCACTGACCGGGTGCACGGCCTCGGGGACGGGCGCCCGGACCACCGTGGTCTTCACCCCGGAACAGCCCCTCGACAAGCCCGTCCTGCAGCAGGCCGCCACGGTGCTGACCAGGCGCGCCGCCAGGATCGGCCTCAAGGACGTGAAGGCCCGGATCGGCAACGGCACCATCGAGGTCTCCGCCGCCGGCAGCGAGGGCGACCGGATCGCCGGGCTCGCCGCCGGGGCACTCCTCACGTTCAGGCCGGTCCAGGCCGTGGCCGACGCCGCCGACGGCACGACCGAGGGCACGGTGCCCGACGAGCTCCGGTCCGCGTTCGACACCCTGAAGTGCCCCGCGGACCTCCGGCCCGCCGCGCCGGCGAAGCCCACCGTCGCCTGCGGCAAGCAGCCGCGCACCCTCGCCGACCGCCGGTACGCCCTCGCCCCCTCCGCGATGCACGGCAACACTGTCGCCGGCGCCGAACTGAAGGACTCCACGGGCGACGGCACCGCCTGGATCGTCTCCGTCCGGTTCACGCCGGACGGCACGAAGGCGTTCACCGCCGTCACCACCGCACTCGCCGGACCCGGCGCCGCCACCGGCGAGCTCGCGATCACCCTCGACGGCCGGGTCGTGTCGAGCCTCGTCGTCGTCATGGCGATCACCGACCCGACCACCGACATCCACTTCTACGGCGACCGGGAGGCCGCCACGGAGGTCGCCGAACGCCTCTCCGACGGCAGCCTGCCGATGCCGATGCGGGTCTCCGCACCGAAGCCGGGCTGACGCGGGACCGGACCCGGAACCGGACGGAGCCCGGCCGGCCGGGGAGTCCTCACCGGCCGGCCGGGCTCCGGTCCGACTCCTTCTCCTGCGCGGCCGCGGCCGCGGCCGGCGTCAGCACGACGCCCGGCACCCCGCTCTGGCCCCGCCAGCCCGCCGCGGCGTGCTGCACCAGGTAGACCACGAGCAGCAGCGCCACGGCGACCGCGCCGTCCGCCCAGAAGTGGTTGGCGGTGACGACCACGACGACCACGGTCAGCACCGGGTGCAGCACCACCAGCCAGCGCCACGGGCCGCGTCCGATCACCACGACGGCCACCGCGACGATCACGCACCACGCGACGTGCACCGACGGCATCGCCGACAACTGGTCCGCGACCACGCCGGCCACGCCGCCGCCGTACACGGACTGGCCGTACTGCACCGCCAGGTCGACGAAGCCGTTCCCGGGCAGCATGCGCGGCGGGGCGACCGGGATGAACTGGATCAGCAGGCAGGCGGCGGTCGTCAGCACGACCGTCGTCCTGACCCACGCGTAGCTCTCCCGGTGCCGGAGGAAGAGCCAGAGAAGCAGCACCAGCATCACGCCGAAGTGCATGGTGGCGTAGTAGTAGTTGGCCCCCTGCACGAGCCAGGGATGCGGCACCACCGCGCGCTGCCAGGCCACCTCGTCGGGCAGGCCGAGCGCCAGCTCCGTCCGGTGGATCCACTCGGCACGGTCGAGCGCATGGGCGGTGCTCATCAGCGAGAGGTGCCCGACCATCTGCCAGAGCGCGAACAGGGCCAGCAGCGTCCCCGCCTCGCGCAGCAGCGCCGCCGGCAACGCCCGGCGCGTCCGCCCGGCGGCGTACGCCGAACCGAACAGCACCACGGACGTCACGGCCGAGGTCTGCCAGGTGAGGGTCAGGTTCTGCATTGGCGAAGGTTAACGCAGAGAAGCCCCCTCCCGGAAAGGGGAGGGGGCTTCTCTCGAAGAATTGTTCGGCGGCGTCCTACTCTCCCACAGGGTCCCCCCTGCAGTACCATCGGCGCTACGAGGCTTAGCTTCCGGGTT